>CAZRUI010000001.1:0-46932 GCA_964603225.1 uncultured Candidatus Peribacteria bacterium
AACGCACGAGCAACCCAGAGTAGCACCCCGGGGCACGACCGGCGAGGCGCTATCCCGATCCCCGCCCGTCAGCGTACGCGCGTCACGATCCGGGCACCATGCGAGTGCGCAGATCGTACTCCATAGGGAACCATAGCGCATGCCTGTGTACGGTCTCCCGCCATCAACGCGGGGCCGGCCGGCTGCATGACTGCGCAACGTGCAACCGTCCGGCTCAGCCGCCCCCTGGCGACCGGCCGGCAGGACCGCACCGCCAGCATGCCGGATGGGAGGTCTGAGCCATTCGATTCTCCGGCAACATCCGGTATGCTTCGTCCATAGACCGGCCTGTGCTCGCCATCGTCGGCTTGGGATACGTCGGTTTGCCCCTCGCGCATGCGTTGGCGTCTAAGGGTTACCGCACGGTCGGCTTCGATAGTAGTGCCGACCGCATCGCGGATCTGAGAGATGGGCGAGACCGGACGGAGGAGCTCACACCGGAGCAGCTCAAGGGCAGCACCATCGAATTTACGGATGATCCCGCAGTCTTGAAGCAGGCGGATATCCTCATCCTAGCGCTGCCCACCCCGGTGGACCACAAGAACGTGCCTGACCTCACGCTGCTAGCCGCCGCTTCCCAGACCGTAGGGCGGAACCTGAAGAAGGGCGCGATCGTGGTCTACGAGTCCACCGTCTACCCCGGCGTCACGGAGGAGTTCTGCGGCCCTATCCTTGAGCGGGAATCTGGCCTGACGTGCGGGAAGGACTTCACACTGGGCTACTCCCCGGAACGCATCAACCCCGGCGACAAGCAGCACACTGTCACCAAGATCACCAAGATCGTGGCCGGGCAGGACGCCGCCACGCTGGATACGCTTGCGGACCTCTACGGATCAATGATCGAAGCCGGCATCCACCGCGCGCCATCCATCAAGGTGGCGGAGATGGCCAAGGCGATCGAGAACGCTCAGCGAGACCTCAACATCGCCTTCATGAACGAGATCGCGCTCCTGTGCCACCGCCTGGAGATCCGCACCCGGGACGTGCTGGACGCCGCCCGGACTAAGTGGAACTTCTTGCCGTTCACACCGGGCCTAGTGGGCGGCCACTGCATTGGCGTGGATCCGTACTACTTGGTGGAGAAAGCTCGGCTGCTGGGGATGCCGACGCACGTCATAACCGCCGGCCGGGCGCTGAACGATTCTATGGCCCAAAAGGTGGCGGACCAGGTGGCGGAGTCGCTGGGATCGCAGGACGCCCGGGTGCTGGTGTTGGGCCTCACGTTCAAGGAGAACGTACCGGACACACGCAACAGTAAGTCTCGGGACGTGGTGAACACGCTCCTCAAGCACGGCTACACGGTGGAAGTGCACGATCCGTTCGCGGACGCGGCGGAGCTTAGGCGGCAGAATTTGGCAGGAGGATCGCTTCAGGTGGACACGTATGACGCAGTGGTACTCCTGGTCCCGCATAAGGCCTACCTGGACGCCCTGCCGGACGTGGTGGGCGCCGTGAAGGCCGGCGGCCTGGTGTACGATCTCAAATCCGTCTTGGATCCGGCTGCCATCACCGCCTCCGGCCGCACGTATCTGGCGCTGTGACGGAAGAGCCACACGAGCGAGCTGGTTCCTATCGCTCCTCCAG
Source organism: uncultured Candidatus Peribacteria bacterium (assembly GCA_964603225.1). GTDB lineage: Bacteria > Patescibacteriota > Gracilibacteria > BD1-5 > JAGOOR01 > JAGOOR01. The sequence continues at coordinate 1,624 of CAZRUI010000001.1, forward strand.
CAGCACGCGCTGCCCCAGCCGAGAAGGGATCCACGCTTCCCGCTGAATGTACGATCCCATGCCGTACTCCGCCTGGACCGCTTTGGCATCTGCCGGATCCGGTCGAACATCCACGATGGTCAGGCCGCTGGCCACAGCTACCTCCGTCACCCGCTTCTCCGCCTCCTCGCTCATGAGGAAGAAGTACGTGCCCTGGAAGTCTGTCTGTACGTTGCGCCGTAGCGCGTACTGACACCGATGGGAACAGGAATCCGGCGAGAGAGCCTGCGTGAGACGCGCGGAATAGGTGCTGAACGGCAGGGAAATCTGGCTCACGCGGGAGAGAACGATGAACTGCGGATGGGAGTAGCGTTCCCGGAGCTCCGTGAGCGCCCGGTTGTAGGTGGTGGGAAGAGCAAGGCTGACGGACGCCACCAGGGCGGCGTACACAGATACGGCGGCGATGGCACGCAAGCCCGCCGTCAGCCATGCAGTACCAGGGAATTCCAGGGATAAGAATAGAGCGGCGGCCAAGATGTGCACCGGAATGAGGTAACGCAGGTAGCCCAGAATGTCGGCGGAATAGAACATGCCACTCACAGCCAGCACGTAGAGCCCGCAGCCGGTGATGGAGAACCAGAAGGCGGCGCGGTCACGCACACGCGCACGCGCGAGCATGGCCAGCACCCCCACGCCGAGGGTAGGCGCGGATGTGAGGAGAATCTTCTGCAGATATGCCCATAACGTGGTTGCATACAGCCACGCCACCGTCCCCGCACCTCCGCTCTTGGGCGCGGCCTTCTCCACCTGGGAGTACACGTATACCGTGAAGATCTCCCGCACCTGACCCGCAATGCTCTCCGCATTGAGAAGCATGATGCCCGCAGGGAAGAGCAGACCTACGGCCAGAAGGGCCCGGATCGTCCATCGGTCATGCCGCTGGCGGTAGAGACCCGTGATGAGCGCCTGCAGCCAGAAGATGCCCATGACGGGAAAGTTAGCGAACGCAATGCCGGCGTACGCGACGGCACGCACGGGGCGCCGCTCCAGGTGCGTCACGGCAAGCAGCAGGAAGAATGCGCACGTCATCCACATCTTGCCGGAGTGCATAAATGTGATGAGTACCAGGTTGGAAAAGCCGATGAGGACGAGCTCTGTACCGTAGGCGGCGGATCGCGCGTAGCGCAGAGCCGCGGCGACCATGAGGAGGAAGAGCGTCAAGCTGAGCACGCGCGGCGCCACGTACGCCAGGAACGGATAGCGCATGATCACGTCGATCAGCTGCTCACCGCTCTGCAGGCCGTACAGCCACGCCAGGCCTAGCATCGCCATTTGCAGAGGGAGCGTGAAGTAGAACGTCACCGTGCCGTACGGCACGTTGTGCGGGAGCGGCCACAGGCTCTGCAACGCGTACAGCGGCCCGTAGGCGTAGTACATCTCATCGGCAAAGACGTCCATCAGCGGGAACCCGTGCCACAGCCCCGTGACGCCGAGCACCGCGAACAGACAGAGGACGGCCGCCGCCAAAGAAACGCGCTTCACGACCGCGCCATACTACTGGGGGAGAAGGCCAGCGCCAAGCATGACGGACAGACCAAAGTCAGGTACCGGTCGCAAAATCCCTTGTCCCGCCGCATGATGGTCCCGTAGCGTAAGCCAATGCTGAGAAACGCCCTGCGCCAATGGAACACCGCGGAGAAGTGGTCGCTCATCCTGCTCGCCGTCACCCTGATCAAAGGAATGACGAACCTGCTCCGGCTGGCCTGGATCTACCTGGCATACCAACCGATCAACTGGGACACCATGGTGTACCTGAGCATCGGACGGGGGATCCTGAACGGCCTAAAGCCCTACACCGGCCTCTACGAGATGAAGCCTCCAGGGATTTTTCTCATCTCCGCACTGAGCCTGGCCGTGACGGATAACGAGGTATTCGGCCTGATCCTGCAATGGGTGACGCACCTCCTGCTACCGCTCCTCTGCGGCTGGACCGCCTGGAAACTGGCACGGAATGAGGAGAAGCAGGAGCGCGCGCTCATCGTTCTCACCGCTCTCGCGTTCGGCCTGATCATCTCATTGTACGCGGAGTACCGTGGCATGGCGTTCCAGTCAGAGGGGTTTGGGTTCTTCTTTGCGCTCCTCTACGTACTGGCCATCGCCCAGCGCGGGCGCATGACCGCCTTGAGTACCATCATCGCCGTGATAGGGATCGTCGGCTCCGTGGGCATGAAGGAACCGTTCCTCCTGTCCGCTGCTGCGAGCGCGCTCGTACTGCGTGATGCGGATAAGCCGTTCTGGCGCACGTTCGGCGTTCCCGCTGCCGCAGCTGTCGTCATGGGGTTCATCCTGCTGGTGGTCCTGGGTTATACGGACGGATACCTGACGGTCCACCTGCCATTCATCTTTTCCTCCCGCTTGGCGGAGGGCGTGCCGCTCCCTGTGCGCGGTATGGCGATCGGCCACGTCCTGATGGACACCGCCATCCCGCCCCTCCCCCTGTTCAGCCTCTTCATTGGCTTCCTGTTCTACCGCTTCCTGCGGGGTCCCGACCGATCTGCCAGGGACGACCGTCGCCTGCTGGCCAGCTTTGCGGCGAGCGTGATCCTCAGCACGCTCCTGTGGTTCACACTGGAAGGCGCGGAACTAGTCACACGCCTGGAGTGGACTAACGTCAACATCATTCGCCATAGCGTGCGCGGCGCGCTGGGGATCACACAGGAGTGGACAATGTGGAAATGGACCGTCGTGGTCCTCCTCATCCTAGGCTTCATGGGAACGCTCCGTGCCTCCCCCCGCGGCTCCCGCCCAGTCCTGCTCCGCCTACTTGGCGCCTTGTACCTGGTAACACTGGCAGTGGCCCTGGGCGGGTTCTTCGGCTCGCACATGCTGTTCGCTCTGCCGCTATACTGCGCCTTGTTCTTCCACTTCCTAGCGCACCTGCCTGCAAACCGCCAAGCCAGCGGTGCGCTATTCCCTTGCGGGCTGCTCTTACTGGGGACCGTGCTGTTCTCCTTTCAAGCCGATCACGAACGTATCTTGCGGTCGGAGGAGCAGTACAACGCGCGGGTCAATGCCATCCTCGCCGAGCACTTTGATGACATCATGCGCGACTGCACAATCAAACGGTACTTCATCGTAGGCGACGCCGCACTTCTTTCTGCCCACACGCACTACTCGCCCATCGGCCCGCTCGTCTTCCAACTGCCCTTCATGGCCGACGATCATCCGATGCTCATGGACTACTACCAGCGCGGCCTGGACACCGCTCAGCTCGCCGTGGTCACGGCCGGTGCCCGCAACCGCGACCTTATGCTCTACCTTCTGCAGGAATCCGGCTTCACAGCTGCGGTACCCCCCTGCGCTCAGCCCTATCCCGAGCCCCTAGGCCGGTATATGCTGTACTTCCGCCTCCCGGCCGTCACCCCGTAGGGCGTGGAGCGCTATGCGTGTACTTCCAGCGGATGCGCAGCACAGACAGGAACGCTTCTTTGATCTCGTGGAACGACAGGTTGGAGATCCCCCGCCGCCGGTTCACGAACACGGTGGGCACCTCAGCGATACGCATGCCACGCAGGAACAGCTGGTACGAAACCTCGGAAAGCACCACGTAGCCCCTCGCCTCGATCGCCGCCATGTCCAGCTGTTCGATCGCCCTCCGGCGATAGCACCGGTAGCCGTTGGTGTAGTCCGTGATGGGAATACCCAGCACCAGACGGGCGTACCGGTTGGCCCAGCGGGAGAAGAACGTCCGCTTGAATCCCCACTCGTGGATCTGGCTCCCGGGCAGGTAGCGCGAACCTACGACCATATCGCATGTCCGGATCTTCTCCAGAAACTGCGGGATCTCCCGGGGATCATGGGAGAAATCCGCGTCCATCTCAAAGACGACCGGGTAGCCGCGTTTAAGCGCCCAGAGGAAGCCAGCTAGCACTGCGGATCCCCGCCCGCCCTTTCCCTGCCGCTCCATGAGGTGCACGCGGTCCGGATGCTTCCCCTGCACTTCCTTCACCGCTGCCGCCGTGCCGTCCGGCGAGCTGTCATCCACCACCAGCACATCCAAATCCAATTCCAGTCCCACGATCCGCTCAATGAGACTGGGAAGATTCTCCCGCTCGTTGAAGGAAGGAATGATGATCAGGGCGGATCCCATGCCTGTGAAGTGTACTGGAACACCGCGGTTTTGCGAGCACGACCCTCATGCGGCGTTCTCCCGCCACCACTCCGCCGTCCGCCGCAAGCCCTCCGCCAGGGGCGTCCATCGCATGTCCGCCAATGCTGGGTGACGCGTATCCGGAGCGAACACGAGCGACGCTGAGGGCTTTGCTGGATCGAACGCCAGTTCCAATCCCGGCTGGTTCAGGTCCACAATCATCCGCGCCAGCTCCGCCATGGTCGTCTTGCCATCCGGCACAAGGAGCTGGATGCCGGTCGCATCAGCGACCAGGAGCCGGAAGACCGCCTCCACGGCATCTTCCACAAAGAGGAACTGCCGCACGGCCGTGCCGTCTCCCCACACGGATAGGGATCCTCTGGCTGCCGCCGACCGGACCATGAGCGCCGGAATCACGTTGCCGTCCTCCGCAAACCGGTCCCGGGGACCGTAGACCCCCACCGGCCGGGGGATGAGGAGCGGCAAGCCGAATTCATGGGACGCGGCGATCCACTGCGCTTCACAGAGCGCCTTGCCAAGGCCATACCCGTCGATCGCCTCCGCCGACGCAAGCGCGGAGAGATCTATGACCGACGGCGCCAGGGCCGTGCTCATGCACACGGTCCAGAGAGGGTACGATTGGGCGGCGCCGGCCAGCGCCAGCGTCATCTCCAGATTCCGCGCCAGGACCGTGGCGGGCTCCGCCCGGTGAAGAGCCACGTTCTTCCGGTAGGAAGCCAGGTGGAAGAGGAGATCCGCACCGTCAATCAGCGACTCGCAAAACGCGCTATCCGACAGATCGCCCATGCGCCAGTCAATGCGGTGCGCAACGTGCTCCAGAAACCCGTGGTCCGCGCGCCGGGTGGGCACGCGTACGGATGCGCCCTCTTTCAGGAGGCGCTCCACCATGAAGCTGCCGATGAATCCCGTGCCCCCCGTCACCACCGCCGTCGTCCCCTGCCAGTTCATACCAGGGACGGGACCTGCACGTGCTCCCGCTGGCAATCCGCTCTCACCATGAGCTTGGCCAGCTCGCTGAGGCGCGTCTTAGCCTCCCAGCCCAGTTCCCGCTTGGCCTTGGACGGGTCCCCCACCAGCAGGTCCACTTCCGCCGGCCGGTAGTACTGAGAGTCGATCGCCACAATGGTCCGGCCCGTCCGGGTATCCACGTACCGCTCAGAGAGGCCTGTGTCATCGCGTTCGTAGGGAAGATTGATCTCCTCCAGACAGAGCTCCAGGAACTCCCGCACCGTGGCCGTGGTGCCGGTAGCCAGCACGTAGTCATCCGCGCGGTCCTGCTGCAGCATGCGCCACATCCCCTCTACATACTCCGGCGCGTAGCCCCAGTCCCGGCGGGCGTCTAGGTTCCCCAGGTACAGGCAGTGCTGCTCGCCGGCCAGGATGCGGGCAAGGGAGAGGGTGATCTTGCGCGTCACAAAGTTCTCTCCCCGCCGCGGTGACTCATGGTTGAACAGGATCCCGTTCACGGCGAACATGCCGTAGGCCTCGCGGTAGTTCCGCGTCAGGTAGAACGCGTAGGCCTTGGCGCAGGCGTAAGGGCTGCGCGGATAGAAGGGCGTGGCCTCCGTCTGCGGCGTCTCCACCACTTTTCCGTAGAGTTCGCTGGAACTGGCCTGGTAAAACCGCGCCGGCATCCCGCTCGCGCGCAGGGCTTCCAGCAGCCGCCCTGCCCCCAGCCCCGTCACGCTGCCGGTGTAGTCCGGAATGTCAAAGCTGATGCCCACGTGGCTCTGTGCCGCCAGGTTATAGACCTCGTCCGGGCGCACCTGCATGAGGATGGAGAGCAGCGAGCTGGAATCCTCCAGATCCCCGTAGTGGAGCCTGAGCGGCAACCTGGTCTCATGCAGGCCCTGGAACAGGTGTTCAATCCGCCCGCGGTTGAAGCTGGAGGACCGCCGCACCAGGCCGTGCACCTCATAGCCCTTCTGGAGCAGCAGTTCCGCTAAATAGGAACCATCCTGGCCGGTGATACCGGTAATCAGGGCCTTCTTCACGGAGAAGAGGATAACAGGGCTTCCAGCGTAACGGAATACAGACTTGGCGATCCAAGGGTGAAAAAGGCGACAAGGGCGGAAGTGAAAAAAGGAAAGGCAAACCGTTGTCACCCTTTCGACCCCTTTCACCCTTTTTACCTTTTTAGCCCTTTCGATCCTTTTTACCTTCCACTATCGCCACTTCAGCTTCCTCGCTCCGTGGAAGAACATCCTCATCAGCAGCCACGCGTGGTGGAAGCGGCGGATCTTTGTCACCCCGTACGTCCGTTCCAGGTAGCGGACCGGCACCTCCCGCATCTTGAGCTGCTGCTCCGCCGCCCCTAGGAAGAAATCGAAGTCCCCAAAGGGATCCATCCGCGAATCCATCCGCCGGTAGTCCGCGCGGAAGAAGGCTTTGACCGGAGAGAGGGTGTCCACCAGCTTCTGGCTGAAGAGCCAGGAGAAGATGAGGCTGAAGGTCTTGTTGCCGAGCAGATTGAGGAAGCGCATCGCGCCCTGTTCCAGGGGATACACGAGCCGCGAAGCGTTCACCATCTCCCCCTTGCCGGTCTCCAGGACGTCGATGAGCTTGGGCAGTTCGCTCGGGTGGACGGTAAAGTCCCCGTCATAGATCACAATGATGTCCCCCGCGGACGCTGCCGCCCCGCAGTGGAGCGCGTCCGCCTTGCCGCGCCCCGGCTGCTTGATCCCGCGCACGGTGAGGCCGGGCCAGCTGAGGGCGCTCACGCGCTCAATCTCCTCCCACGTGCCGTCGGACGAATGCCCTTCCACAAAGAGGAGCTCGGTCCTCAGGCCCATCTTGGGCATGGCCTTGGCAATCGGTTCGATGTTCCCGCGCTCGTTCCGCACGGCGGAGAGCACCGTCACCGTCTTAGAAGCGCGGCCCGTCGGCCGCGGCCGCGCGATGATCGTCTTCACCAGGCAGAGCGACCGGAAGAGCGGCAGGCTGGCCAGCACGCGGTTGCAGAAGGGCTCGATGAGAGGGATCCCCACCGGCAGCAGCACGCGACCGCCGGTCTGCACCGGCTCGAATCCCGTGAGATCCAGGAGATTCACGATGTCCGCCCGGGAGAGCCAGTTCTGCTCCGGGAACCGCGTCTTGTATCCCAACGTCTCCCCCAGCCAGAAGAGCGGCTGCCACAGGAAGTTGTAGTGCGTGATCACCAGCCGCGTCCGGTTGTGACAGAGGCGGGCGTGGATCTGCTCCAGCGCCGCCTGCACGTCGCTCAGGTAGTTGATGGTGTCCAGGAGGAGGACGTAGTCGTACGTTCCTTGATGTTCCAGCCTCTCCGCGTCGTCCACCCGGTAGTCGGTCAATGGATCGGCCTTGCGAGCGCACTGGATCATTTCCGGCGAGAAGTCGAGTCCCACCTTCTTCATGTTCGGCAACGGCGCCAATGCCAGGCCCGTCCCGCAGCCAACCTCAATGACGCTCATCTCCGGCCGGATGAGCTGCCTGAGCCACCGGTCGCGATCGCGGTAGTACGTCCGGTGCCGTCTGGCATCCCGGGCGCGGTGAGCGGCCAATTGGTCGAAGTACTGGCGGCGCGCCGCCTCGCGTGAGGGGCCGGCGGCATCCAGGGAGAGGGAGCCCGTCGTCATAGTCGAATACACAGGGAGCTGGAAGACCGGTCAGAGCAGGCTGCAGAGCAGATCCACTTCCTCCGCGCGCAGATCCGGACGGTTGGGGAAGTACAACCCGTGCTCGTGGACGGAGGAGGCGTTGGGACACCGGTCCGCCGGAGCGTGCTTCCGGTAGAACGGGTGCCGCGTGATATCCCCGGCAATCACCGGCCGCACTTCCACGCCGGCATCCCGGAAGCGCGCAATCGCAGCTGCCAGCGTGTCCGCCTGCCGGCAGACCACCGGCATGGCAAAGCTGGATACCCGCTCCAGGTGTGACGGATCAAGCGGCTCGTACAAATCGGACTTGGCGCGCAGGCAGGCCAGGAAGCGCTGGAAGTTGGCCTCCCGGGCGGAGATCGCCTTCATCAGAAGCGGCAGCTGGATGTGTCCCAAAAACCCCTGCATCTCCGTGGGCCGGGCGTTGTAAGCCAGATGGTAGAACGTGTACTGCGCGTGGAAATCCGAGACACCGTGCTCCTTCCTGAGCGCCGCCTGGACCGGTCTGGGCAGTTGGCGGTCCCACCCGTGCGCCCGCACCATGATGAGCATCTGCGCCAGCTCCTCCTCATCCGTGCACACCATGCCGCCCTCCACCGTGGAGAGGTGATGCCCCACAAAGAAGGAGAATGTGGACGCCAGCCCCATATTCCCCAGGAGCTTCCCCTGGTGCGTAGAACCAAGCGCCTCGCAGTTGTCCTCCAGGAGCAAGACGCCCTCGTCCCGGCACAGCGCCGCAATGGCTGAGAGATCATCGCACAGGCCAAGGACGTTGGTGAGGAATACGGCGGCAAGCCCTTTGATCCGGTCCTTGAGGATGTCCGGCGACGTGTTCAGCGTGGCAACCTCGCAGTCCAGCGGCACCGGCACCATGCCCAGCTGAATGATGGGCATGACGTTGGTGGCCCACGTGAGCGCGGAGAAGCCCACGCGGTCACCGGGCTTGAGCCTGCCCAGGTTCAGGAGCGCCTGCAGGAGGAGGAGGTTGGCCGCGCTGCCGCTGCTCACGAACACCGCATACCGCCGCTCCTGCCACGCGCAGAAATCCGTCTCAAACTGCCGGCACGCGTCGCCCATGCTCAGCCGGGACGCCCCGCGGATGAAGGCGATCAGTTGCTCTTTGGTCTCCGCCTCCTGAAAGAAGGTAGAGTGCATGAGAGGGATGTTGGCAAGCGCCATGCGGGCATGGTAGGGACAGACGAATGAAATGCAAAGATCACACCAGAGAACGTCTGCACACAGGCCGGAGGCACCTATCACCGCAGCACGCTCTCAATGGCCTCACGCACGATGCGCTCCACGGCCTCTTGCGAGAAGAGCTCCTGCGCCCGCGCGTACGCCGCCTCTGCCAGTTTCTGGCGGCGCGGCGCCGACCGGAGCGCCATCAGGTGCTCCACGTAGTCCTCCGCCGTCTGCCCAAGCAGCACGTGCTCGCCATCATGGAACGGGTAGCCGGCGGTCTTGTGCGTGATGAGTGGTAACCCCCGGCAGAGCGGCTCGAACACCTTCTGCTGCATGCCGTGACCGGAGATCCACGGCGAGACGGCGATGTCCATCCCCGCGAGGAACGCCCCCAGGTCCGGCACGAATCCTACCAGTCGCACGTCGTCCCCCATGTACCGGTTCCAATCGGCCGGGAACTTCTTGCCGGTCAGATGGAAGCAGAACGCGCCCGGCGCGCGCGTGCGCAGGAGCGGGATCACCTCGCGCAGCAGGAAGAGCGCCGCGTCGCGGTTGTGCCCCATGCTGTAGTTGGAACTAAGGAACACCACGTCCAGCACGTCTTTCTCCGTGTGCTGCGGCCTGCGAAAGCACTGGGAGAGTCCCCGGAGCGGCAGGACGCCCGCGCGCGCGGCGCCCAGGCTCTTGTACCACTCCTCTTCCTCCGGCGTGATGGCCAGGATGCGGTCACTCTCCCTCGCCGCGATGCGTTCGCTGGCGTACTTGGGGATGGCCTTCAGCCGGTACAGGAGCGTGCCGCCGTTCTCCGCCACGCAGTTGCGCGGCTCGTTGATGGAGGACTTCACGATCATGGGGATGCCGTACGGCCTGAGAAGCCGCAGGAGCGGCCACAGCAGCGAGTACTCGATCCAGATCACATCCGGCTTGAACCGCTCCACCGTGTCGCACACCATCTTCTGGTACGCCGGATCCGTATACTCGAGCGCCGCGCCGTCCGCGTACGCGATGGACGTGAGGAACCTGGGCAGGTTGTGCAGCACCAGTTTCCACCGTTGCCGTACGTACGGACACAGCTGAAGTGGTATTCCCGCCTGCTCGAACGCGTGATGGATCTCCTCCTGCGGCTGGAACGCGTGGATCTTGGCGATGACCTCCACCTGGTATCCCAGGTGGCGCATCTGCCGCAAGCCGTGAAACCGGTCCTGCTGGCAGGCGCCGGTGGGAGGATACGGAACCCAGGGGGTGAGGACGAGCACGCGACGCGGCATACGGACGGAGGATACCCCACTGGCGCAGCGTGATACACTCCCCGCATGCGCACCTCCAAGTGGCAGCTGCTTCGGCTGGTCCTGGCGCATGTGCGGAACTGGCCGATATACTTCCTCAACCGCTACGGCGTCCTGAGGCACGGCACCGTGCGCTACCGCCTGCACTGCGGCGTCACCGTGCTCAGCCGACCGTTCCGCACGGACGGCTCCGCCCTGAACGACGTGTGGCTGGAGGAATCCTACGATCCCAACCATTTCGGCATCCCGTTCGACTGGAACGGCTGCCGCACCGTCGTGGACGTGGGCGCGAACATCGGCACGTTCACCCTATACGCCGCGCACCGGTCGCCACAGGCGCGCATCGTGTCCGTGGAACCGGAGCCCAGCAACGTTAGCATGCTGAAGCGGAACGTGGAGGCGAACCGCCTGCAGGGACGCGTGAGTGTCGTTGAAGCCGGCATCGCCGAGCGCGAAGGAGCCATGACATTCCACGTGGCCCACAAGAACAGTGGCGGGCACTCGCTCTACGCGTACACGGCCAACAGTCACCCGATCACTGTGCGCACCGTCACGCTGCGCCGTGTGCTGGAAGAGCAGGGAACGGACCGGTGCGACTATCTGAAGCTGGACTGCGAGGGCGGCGAGTATGAGGGACTCTACAGCCTCACCCCTGAGCAGTTGCGGAACATCACCTTCATGGCCATCGAGTACCATTACTTCTCTGAAGACCCGCGCCACACCCCCGACGCGCTGCGGCGGTTCCTTGTGCAGCATGGTCTGACCGTACGCGAGGGCAAGAAGTCCATGCTGTTCGCCTTCCATCCTTGAGTCGGTTCCAGCGGCGTCGCACTGGCAGCGCCGAAAGCCCCGTACCGAGAACGGGGCAGGCCCCTGCGGAGGTCAGGACGGCCGGGCGACGGTGCTCAGGCCCTAGCGCACGTCCGGCTCCCGCACACGCCACAGGCTCCATCCGTCCCCCCGTTCTTCCGGCATGAGGAGCAATGAATCCGGTGACCAGTCCGGTTCCCGCCGCTCGTTCCATACCACGTGGGTCACGCCGTATGCGGCCATGTACGATGCCAGCCGCCGCTTCACTATGCGGCAGATGCGCAGCGCGTCGGCCAGGTGCGCGTCATAGAGCTCCTGCGTCTGGTGCCCGCGCGCCACGCGCAGGGCCTCTTCCGCCAGCACCACCAGCCTCTGGGGCTCCGGCGGCCGGGGCGAGAGGGCGCGGCTCAGGCAGTAGCGCTCGTAGTACTCCCGGTCCGGGATAAGCAGGATGTTACTGTACTCCGTGAACACCACGTCCTGGTCCGTGTACGACGCCAGGATGTCCGCCGTCTTCTGGTCCGTGAGAATGGTGCGCCTCTGCCCGCGGTTGAGCAGGTCTGTCAAGGACGCCAGGTGCTGGTACGCCATGCTGGCCGCGTCCGGCGGAGAGAAGGCGTACCCCAGCGTGGCGTAGTCGCGGAAAGCGAAGAAGATGAGGATCCCCGCGCAGGCAGACGCCACCCGGCCAGCCCACTGCCGCCAGCGCAGCTGCTGCGCGATGGCCAGGAGCGCGAGCGCACCGAGCATGACCGCATACTGGTAGTAGTGCGACGAGAACGACATGATGCGCCCGTGCACGAGCTGCTGGCTGAACACCAACGCCAGGCCGATGAGGCCGCTCAGGAGCACTGCATACCACTCGCGATCTTCACGCCTACGCCACAACCACGCGGCTGCACCGGCAAGGACGAACAGGAGGACACTGCGGGGCAGGGATTCGAGATCGCGGCTGTACGCCAACCCCACGCGAGCGGAAGATTCCCTAAAGAACGGACTGTGCGCGGCCACCACCATGCGCAACAGCGACGGCGAGGCGAAGACAAGCGCTGTCGCTCCCAGGGCCGCGAACGTCTTCAGGCGACGAACGCGGACAGGAGACTGTGGCAACACCATGGCGAACAGGAGCAGCACGCCGGCGGTGGCCCACAGGAACGTCCACGCCCAGAAGTACACCGACACGACGTACCCCAAGACCGCGCCGGTCAGGACCGCACGCGACGGAGTGGAAGATTCCCACCATAGGACAAGCAGCCAGAATCCGAGCATCACGAGCGGCTGGCTGAATCCCGGGTGGAAGAACCGCTGCGGGAACCCCAGTGCGGCGTAGAACAGCAATGCTCCCAGCAGAGAGAGGCCGCGGCTCACGCCAAAACGACGGGCAATGACCGCAAAGAGCGGTAGCATGAGCGGCGCGATGATGACGGTGAGCACCTGCGTAAGATGCGGCGCGGCGATTCCGGTCCATCCAAAGAGCCACCCCAGCACCTGCTCGATGCCTGCCATCTGCATGCCCGGCGGTGCACTGGGCGTGCTCCAGATGCCGTTCGTGGCATCCGCCAGCGGGTGACGCAGCGCCTCCTGCAACCGTAGGTAGTACATCGCCTCCTCGCTGCCCCGGTAGGGGACCAACCCCCGGTACAGGGGATGGAGGAGCGCGCGCAGCGGACGCACGCTCTGCGTGAGCACGCCCAAGAGCCAGGAGAGGAGGAGTACTGTGCGGAACGACCGGTCTGTCATGCGAGGATGCGAGGGCGGATGCACGGCACAGTATAGGGATGGACGCGCCGGGCGGAACGCGATCCCGCCGCACCCGACGCTGGGAGGGCGGCGCACCGTCCGCTATCATCGCGGCGCCTGCCACACCAATGCCTACGTCCCTGCGAACCTTCTGGCCCGTCCTGGTCCTCTGCCTACTGCTCCTGGGAATCCAGGCCATGCTCCTGCAGCCGTACGGATGGAACGTCACGGCGCCGTTCCACATTGATACGCTGGTGCACAAGCGCAGGCCAGTACCCCCCGGCACAGTGGTTTTGGACGTACCCGCGTATGACGGCGCGCAGTACTACCAGATTGCACGGACCATTCCGCTCCTGTTCACCCCGGAACGCTGGCCGGAGATCCGCGCCATAACAGAGCAGCAGTCGTACGCTTACCAGCGGTTCCTCCTCCCGCTCAGCGCGTACGTGCTGGCATTGGGCCAGGAGCCGCTCCTGCCGTACGCGTTCCTCGCCATCCACCTCGCTTCGCTCATCCTCACGGGGATTGTCACCCTGCGCTGGAAGCCGGAAAACCCGCTCTACGCCCTGGCACTGGCGTTCAGCCCAGCGGCGATGGTGGGCTTGCACTTCTCACTCGCGGAACCGCAGGCCCTCCTGCTCTACACCCTGTTCCTCACACGCTACAGCCAAGAGGAACGCATCCGTCCCCTAGACGTCCTCCTCCTCTCACTCATCGCGTGTGCGCGCGAGGTGAGTATCCTGTTCATCGCGCTCCTCATCGCCTACAGCGGCTACCGCGGCCGATGGCGGGACATACTACTGCTACTCATCCCCGTAGCCGCCTTCGCGGCGCTGCATGGCATGATCTACCTGGTCTTCCGGCAGATGCCCTTCTTCATCAGCAGCGGAAACAACGCTGTTTTTGGGTCAGCCGTCACCAAGATCCTCCTCGGCCTGAGGGAATACAATGTGTACACGCTCTCCTCTATAGCCCTGTTCACCCTTATTCTGCTGCCGGCCGGCCTGTGGAACGTGGCACGCGTCATTCGTGAGCGGCGCGTGGACTTCCTGGCCTGTGGGACGGTCGCTTTCATTGTCCTCATGCTCTTCCTGTCCGACAACATCTGGGGGTCCATCACCAGCGTCGGGCGCGTGATCACCCCGCTCTACCCGCTGATCGTCCTATCCTGCGCGACGCGGAACACCTTGTCTGCCCAACTCATCAGCAGCGCAGTTCTAGCCGTCGGCCTCACGACTGCCGTCGGCATGGCGCTCATCATCCACCCGTACCATCTCGCCTGATGCCGCCTGCGCTGACCGTCCTGGTACCGGTGCACAATGAGGAACGTACGCTCGCCATGATCATGGACGCACTTAGCGCGGCGTGCCCGGACGCGCAGATCGTGTACGTGGACGATGGCTCCACCGACCGTTCGCTGGAGATCCTGCGCAAGCAGGCCCGCCCGCAGGACGTAGTGCTCACCAAGACCAACGGCGGCAAGGGCTCGGCCGTCCGCGAAGGCCTCAAGCACGCGGCTGGCGCCTACACCGTGATCCAGGACGCAGATCTGGAGTACGACCCGCACGAGATCCGTAATCTTCTGGAGCACGCCGAAGGCCGCACGGATACGGCGGTCCTGGGATCGCGCTTCCTCATGCGCAACCCCAACATCTACCGGCGCTACCTCCTGGGCAACAAGGTGATGACCGCCTGCCTCAACTGGCTCTTCTGGTCCAACCTGACCGACAGCTACACCTGCTACAAGCTACTCCCCACGAGCGTGTTCCGGTCCCTCCCGCTCACCGCCAACGGGTTCGAGCTGGAGGCGGAGATCTGCGCGCTCTGCCTGCAGCACGGCATGCGCATGGTGGAAGTGCCCATCACGTACCGGCCGCGCACCATCGAACAGGGCAAGAAGATCCGTTTCCGCGACGCCGTGAAAGGCGTAGAGACGATGATCCGCATCTGGCTCAAGCCGGACGGACGGTGACCCGCCCCGGGCGATGCGGGAGGCGGGAAAGCGCTTTGCGCATGCGAAAACAGACGATACGATGGCCGCCGTGCATCCTCCGCCCCCGCGCCTCCGTCGCGCCCTGGTGAATGCCGCCACGCTCTCCGTGAGCCTGATCGTCATGCTCCTGCTGCTGGAGTGGCTCCTCCGCGTGAGTGGCATCCAGAAGGTCATCGCCCTGAACCCGCCCATCTACCGCGAAAGCCTGGACCCCGCGTTGTCCTACGAGATGCTGCCGTCCATCCGTGAACACGCGTACGGCGCGACGATCACCACCAACGGTCGGGGACTGCGCTCGCCCGCCATCGCGGCGGACAGGCCGACCATCGCGATCCTGGGCGACTCCGTCGCCTTCGGCTTCGGCGTGCAGGACGATCAGACCATTCCCGCCCTGCTCCAGGAAGACCTCCCCGGGTACCAGGTGGTGAACGGCGGCGTGTGCGGCTACAACATGCAGCAGATCTCCGCGCAGTACGACCAGATCTTCGCTCCGCTATCGCCCAAAGCGAGCATCCTGTTCTTCAACTTCAACGACGTGGATGAGACCTTCAGATTGGATCCGGAAGGATACTTCGTTCCCCGATCCGCCACCGGTACGCTCACATACCGGCAGCGGATGACCGCCCTGCTGAACCGACCGGGAACCGTCCCCATCCCCTTCAAGGCCTTCCTGCAGGAGAAGAGCGCCCTGTTCAAGCTGCTCGTCCGCGTCGCGCGCAACATCCGTATCCGCGCGCCGGAGAGGGGCATCCTGGACGATCCGATCACGGACGAGCAGCTGCGGGCCTACGCGGTGTCGTTCTCCGAGCTTGCGGCGAAACTGGGCGACCAACCGCGCCTGTTCGTCATCTGGCCGGAGGCCACGCTCCACCTGCGCACCCGGGCGTTCCTGACGGACCTGGCGAAACAGAAGGGGTTCCGGGTGCTGGACTTCTACGAAATCTACGGCAACAGCTACCCCTCCCTGGGCTGGGATGGCCATCCCAACGCCGCGACCAACCGCCGGACGGCGGCGATCATCGCGGAAGCACTCCGCGAGTGGCAGTTTCTCCCGCTCCCGTAGCCCTCCATGTGCGGTATCGCAGGATTCGCCGGCCAGGACCACGAACGCATCGAGCGGATGACCGCAGCACTCTCCCACCGCGGACCGGACGGTCGCGCGTGCATCCTGACCGATGACGCGTCGCTCGGACATGCCCGGCTGGCTATTCTGGATCCGCGGCCGGAAGGCAACCAGCCCATGTGGAACGATGCGAAGACGGCCGCCATCATCTTCAACGGGGAGATCTACAACTACCGCGACCTGCGGGAGGCTGAAGGGTTTGCCTGCCGCACGGGGACCGACACGGAAGTGCTCCTGCGACTCTACGAGCGCCATGGCATGGCGTTTATTCCGCGCCTGCGTGGCATGTTTGCGCTGGGCATCTACGATACGGCGACGCGCACATGGCACCTGACCCGGGACAGCGGCGGCATCAAGCCGCTATTTGTGGCGTACCCCGGCGGCAAGCTGCACTTCGCCTCGGAGATGCGCTCGCTCCTGAGCGCTTTCCCTGTCCGTCCCGCACTGGATCTCACGTCGCTCTCCCTCTACCTGCGCCTGCAGTATGTGCCCGGTCCGCGGACCATGTGCGAAGGGATAGAGTCCCTGCCACCCGGCACCATTCTCAGCTGGCACGAGGGCAAGGAAACGCGCCAATCCTTCAGGCCGCAGGAATCCGTCAGCTTTCCTACGCCGGAAGCGTTTCGTGAAGGCTTCCCCACCCTCATGGACCGGGTAGTGCGGTCGCACTTGGTATCCGATAAACCCGTGGGACTCTTCCTGAGCGGAGGGATGGATTCGTCCATCGTTCTGCACCATATGGCCAAGCACGCCAGCGAGCCCGTACGCACCTTCACCGTGCGGTTCGATGCCACCGAGGCCGAGGGCG
Source organism: uncultured Candidatus Peribacteria bacterium (assembly GCA_964603225.1). GTDB lineage: Bacteria > Patescibacteriota > Gracilibacteria > BD1-5 > JAGOOR01 > JAGOOR01. The sequence continues at coordinate 18,333 of CAZRUI010000001.1, forward strand.
CCAAGCGCTTCAATACTGACGCCGACCTTGCCGCCCTCAGCGCCAGGCACTACGGCACGAAGCACACGGAGCTTCTGCTGACCGCAGAGCTGTACCGGGACTGGTATCGCGCCACGGCCCGCGCACTGGACCAACCCAACGCAGACTCAGTAGGTGTCGCGCAATTTCTGCTCTCCCGGGAGGCCAAGAAGACAGTGGACGTGGTGCTAACCGGCGCTGGCGGAGATGAACTCTTCGGCGGCTACCCGCGCTACCGCGTAGCCCGCATCCTGCGCCTGCTGCGCACGATGCCACCGCCGCTGCGCGCGGCGACTGCCGCGCTCACGGGCCACCCGGCCGACGTTCTGCGCCTCTCGCCGGGGCCCAAGCTGGCGGAGCGCCTGCTGGCGCGTCCGGTTCTGGAATGCCGGTCGATCGCGCGGGGGGAATGGTTCGAGCCGGAAGCGACCAACCAGCTCTTTGCTGAGCGATTCGCGCGCCTTGCGGGATACGATCCCGTACGCGCATTCATGGAGTTCGACCGGACGTTGTGGCTGATTGACGAATCCCTCCGCCTGGCCGATGCCACGACGATGGGCAACGGCCTGGAGGGACGCGTGCCGTTCGTAGATCCCCGCCCCCTCGCCGCGAGCCTCTCAACAGACGCGCGCTGGCACGTGACACGCGGTCGCACCAAGGCGCTCCTCAAGCGCACCTATCGCGGCCTTCTGCCGGACCATCTGTACACGCTTGAGAAGGCATCATTCTACCCGCCTGTGGCCAAGTGGATCCGACGGGAAGCCGGGCCCCTGGTAGAAGAGATGCTCGTCCATCCCGGCATCGCCCGGTACTTTGAACAGAAGGCACTCCGCCGGCTCTACAACGCCCATTGCGGCGGCGGATACCACCTGCACCCGCTCTCGTCGCTCATCCAACTCATGTGCTGGTTCGATGAAGTGTACGAAGCGCGATCGGAACCCTAATCCAGCGCGAACTGCCGGAGGTACACCTCAATCTCCTGCGCCTTCTCTGGCGGCATGGCGGATTTCTGCAGGATGCAATTGCCCAGCACCAGGTAGTCCATATGGGTGTGCGTGAAGCAGTTCAGCGCGTCCCTGGGCGATTCCACGATCGGCTCCCCGCGGACGTTGAAGGACGTATTGATGATGACGGCGCATCCGGTGCGTCGCTCAAACGCCTTGAGGAGGTCGTAGTAGCGGGGATTCTGTTCCCGGCGAATGGTCTGGATGCGCGCCGACCCGTCCACATGGGTGACGGCGGGGATCTCTCCCCGGCGGTGTTCCCGGACCGGCGCCACCAGCAACATGTACGGGCTCTCGCGGTCCAGCTCGAAGTACTCCCCCGCCTGCTCCTCCAGCACCGTCGGCGCGAACGGCCGGAACGATTCGCGGAACTTGATCTTCAGGTTCACCTTCTGCCAGTTGGCCCTGTTGCGCGCGTCAGCGATGATGCTGCGGTTCCCAAGTGACCGCGGACCGAACTCCATCCGCCCCTGGAACCAGCCGATCACGTTCTCGCCTTCAAGCATTGAAGCGACTCGTTCGATCAGCACATCGTCGTCCAGCGTCTCGTACGGCAGGCCCGTGGAATCCAGGAAGGAGACGATCTCCTCCTGCGTGTAGGCGTTGCCCAGATAGGCGTGCTCCATGCGCGGCGTGCGCGCCCCCTTGAAGTGCTTGTGCCACACGGCCAGCGCCGCCCCCAAAGCGCCTCCCGCATCACCGGATGCTGGCTGGATGAAGATGTCCTTGAACATCCCGCTTCGCAGGATCTTGCCGTTGGCCACGCAGTTGAGCGCCACGCCGCCCGCAAGGCACAGATAGTCGGATTTTGTCAGTTCCTTGGCGTGCGCGGCGATCTTCAGCATGATCTCGTCCGTCAGCTCCTGGAGCGAGCGCGCGACGTCCTTGTGGAACTGCGTGAGCTCGCCCTCCGGCGATCGGCGGGGCTGGCCAAAGAGCCGTTCCATTGCCGCTCCCGTCATGGTGCTGCCGTGCTCGTACGTGAAGTACTTCATCTGCAGCTGGAAGCTGCCGTCTTCGCGCACCTCGATGAGCTTGCGCATCGTTTCCAGGTACGTGGGCTCCCCGTAGGGCGCCAGGCCCATCACCTTGTACTCCGCGCTGTTCACCCGGAACCCCAGGTAATACGTGATCGCGGAGTAGAGCAGGCCGAGCGAATGCGGGAAATCTATCTGCTTGCGAAGCTGGCAATCCACGCCCCGGCCGTGGCCGATCGTCGTGGTTGCCCACTCCCCCACGCCGTCCACTGTGACAATCGCTGCGTCTGGGAAGCCGGACACGTAGTACGCGGACGCCGCATGGGACTCATGGTGCGGCACGAAAAAGATGTCGCCCTGGTAGGACAGTTCCGAGCGGATGTGCTGCGGAATCCAGAATTTCTTGGTCATCCACTCCTGCATGGCACGGTGGTACGTCAGGAATCCCAGCGGCCACACCTTGATAAGGGTCCGGAGAATGCGCTCGAACTTGAGGAGCGGCTTCTCGTAGAACACAACGGCAGCGAGGTTTTCCACCGTAATTCCCGCATGCGCCAGCGCGTGGTCGATCGCCTCACGTGGGAACGCCTCGTCATGCTTCTTTCGCGTGTAGCGCTCCTCATGGGCACCAAAGAGCACTTCGCCGTCCTTCAGGAGCACCGCTGCACTGTCGTGGTAGTGGCAGGAGAGGCCTAGGATGTAGGTCGGTTTGGGGGACATGCTAGAACTGGAAGCGGATGTCCTGCTGCGGTTCGGCGTCTCTCCAGTATGAGGCCGGCGCGCGTCCGGGCCGGACTAGCACAACCGCCTTAAGAACTAGCGCGTACGCCGCGATGACCGTGAGCCAGAAGATCGTAAGCAGGATGCGGCTCATCACGAAGCCGAGCGCATGGCTGAACGCCATCCATCGGTCCTTGAGCCACTGGAGCCACGAAGGAAGCCGCATGGAAGAGGCCTAGATGAGCGTGTAGATGAACGGCGCCAGCACCGAGGTCTGCGCGAAGATCAGCAGGAACGCGAAGAGGACGATGCAGAGCAGGATGGGGGCCAGCCACCACTTCTTCCGCACGCGGAGGAACTGCCAGAGCTGCCAGAAGATACTGAGTTTTCCGTTCGGCATGGAGTGGAGGGAAACGGAACTCATCGTACCGATCCGGTGCCTGTAGGCAAGCCGGATGCCGGCAGAAGGCCTTCCCGGCGGATGTACGCGACCATCGCTTCCGCTGCCTTGGCGTGCGCGTCCGCCGTCGGGTGGTGATCCCAGCCCAGAGTGGGATAGTGGTTGCCAAAAAGGTCGCCCAGATCCAACACGCGCCACCCGTGATCCTGCGCCAGCCGGTCCACCATCAGGACCGTCTCCGGGTGCAGCCAGTTGTCCGGCCAGCGGACCAGGAGCTTGGGCTTGCCGCCTACGGACGCCGAGAGGCGCTCGAACCATGCACGGTAGTACGCCCGCATGTCCGGGGTCCACTCGGCGGCCAGAATATCCGTCTTGGCCCGGAACCACATGCCCTTGGTGCGCCGTTCGATGAACGTGAAGAGGGCGCTGTTCTCATGCAAGAATGCCTTGCCGGGGATCCGCCACGTGCCACGGCGCGTGATGGCCGCCCGCAACCGAGCCGCTTCTTCTTCCGGCGTCAGGTTTTCCGTCGTGAGCCGTCCTCCCGCATCGTAGTGCGCTTTGGGGTCCGCATCGTTGATCACGAACTCCAGGATGACCATTACCGGATCCAACGGTGCCACCTTGGTCTCGTATGCGATCACCTCCTGCTCCATGTTGTAGCCACTCACCCCCGCGTTCACCACGCTATAATCCGGGAATGCCTGCGCCAGACGGGCGGGATTCGTTTCTTGATCCTCCACGCCGAACCCAAACGCCATTGAATCGCCCACCACGGCAATGACTGGCCTGGCGGGATCCAGTGCCGGCGAGCGGAAGCCGTTTGCATCCGTGGTCACCGTCTCGCGGTTATAGCCATCCCGGTGCAGGCCGGGGATCAGCTCGTACACCAGGCCTTCCACCGCGCTCGGCCGGTATAAGGGAGGATCTGGACGCATGGGCTGCAATCCCGCCACACGGACGAACGCCTCGCTAAGCAGCAGGCACAGCAGGAGCGAGCACACGGACAGAAGCAGATTCAGCACCAAGGCGCGCCACGAGCGGAGCCAGGAGGCGGTCATGGCACCCATGCTACGTGAGAGACAGCGCGCATCCAATACGGCATACTGGACCGGTGTTCGCCCAATTCCTGCGCTCCCTTCACCGGATTCTCACTCTGCCGTTCGTACGAGATCTTCTGACGCTGCAAGCTGGCTCCATGGCGTATCTCGGTGCTACGTTCGGCGCCTCAATCCTCACGGCGCGTATTCTGGGCACCGACCAATTCGGCATGTACGCCGTCGCCCTTGCCTTCACCGGAACGGTCAACGTGTTCCTGAATTTTGGACAAGGATCATCCCTACTCGTCTTCTTCGCCGAAGAGTATGCCAAACAAGGCAAGCAGGGCATGGCCATTGTGCTGCGCAATTACCTGCACCTCTCACTACTCAACGTACTTATCCTGGTAATCCTGATCCTTCTGACTCCGTGGTTCGCCCGCACGCTCTACGGCCGGTCGGACATCGCGCTGCCGGCACAGCTACTGTTCGCCTTCGATGCCGTGGATATCTGGAGCAGCATGGGGCTTACCATCCTGCAGGCCACACGGTCCATCCGGCCGAAAGTCGCAGTGGAACAGGCGAGTAACATGGCTGTTCTCGGCTGCGGGCTCTTTGGCCTTCTCTTTGGGTTTGGTGTCACCGGCATCGTCACAGGTCAGCTCATCGCGGCACTTGTCATGCTGCCCGTCACATTCATAATAGTACGCCGCAGCGTGCGTCACAGCCGCCTGCCCAGCATGAAAGACCTATGGCGGATACGTTTCGGCCAGACCGTTCCATACATCGGCCAGAGTGTCCTGTTCGCGGTCGATAAGAACATAGGCGGCCTATTCCCCAACGCACTGTTTTTCCTCGTAAGTCTCATCGCTCCTCCTGCCGCCGTGGGGGTCATGCGCATCGCCACGCAGATCGCAGCCATGCCCCGCACGGTGGTCCTGCCCCACGTAGCGGACCTGTCCGTGAGCGTGTTCGCCAAACTGCGCGCTTCAGGCGGTGACGGTCTGCGTCGTAACGCGGCTCAGGTGGTGAAGCACGCGCTCCTCCTGCACAGCCTGATGGTGCTGGGCGCATTGATCGCTAGTCCGTTCGTCCTGTTGCTCTACGGCCCGCAGTATGCCGACGCCATTCCGCTCACACTCGTCCTCCTGCCGCTCTCCCTGCCCGTTTCGCTCACTATCACTAATTCTCCTCTCCTACGGATGTTCCGCAAGATCCACCTTTCAATCGTCCTGACATCCGCCTCCTGGCTCATCGCCATCGGCGGCATGCTCCTGCTGCGCTCGGTGATCGCACCGTACACGCTATTCGCCCTCATGTACGGCTTCCTGTACGCCATGCCGTGCGTGCTCACAATCTACATCTTCCGGCGGCTCTTACAGCCACTCCCGGCAACGACATGAGGATCCTGCACGTCACCGACGGACTGCCACCGCGCGTACTGGGCGGAACGGGCGCTATTGTATTGCAGACTGCCTGTGAACAGGCAGAGAGGAAGAATGACGTGCACATTCTCACTGCCGGCCCGGACCCAGCTACCCGCATAGAGCGGGATGTGACCGTGCATACCCTGCCGGAACACCCCCAGCGGTGGGCGTACTACCGCAGTGTGTTCTCGCACAAACGTGCTCGCGAGGTGCTGCAGGTCATCCGCACCGTGCAACCGGACCTGATTCACCTGCACACCGTCGCCGGGCAGTGCGGTTACGTCTGGATCGCTCCGGCAGCACGGGATGGCGTTCCCATCGTAGCCACCGCGCACGATGTGATGCATGTCGCCTGTGGCCGCGTGACTACCCATGAACGCGCCCTCTGGCTGAAAGACTTGCGCCGGACGCGCTGGTACTGGAATCCACTACGTACCGTATTCATCCGACGCGCACTGCGGCAAGTACGGCTCCTCACGGTGAGCGACGCGCTCAAGCGGTACCTGGAAGCACACGGCTTACGGGTAGCCAGCACAGTGCATAATGGGATTCCTACCTCATTCTGGGAACCACAGAACCAGGCGGCAGCAAGATTGCACACTGGCATTCCAGCGGATGTTCCCGTCTTCCTGCTGGCGGGCCGCCTGGGGTACGACAAAGGCACCACGCTGGTGGCGCAGACATTGCCGCCGGACGCGCACTTGATCGTCGCCGGCGACAGCGACCGGGCACACTTCGCGATGCTAGGGGATAGGCAACATGTTTTCCCCCGCCAATCCCCCACAGAGATGCGGACGCTCTACGCGGCATGCGACGCCGTACTGGTGCCGTCACGCTGCCTGGACTGCTTCCCGACGGTTTGCCTGGAGGCTATGGCCTGCGGCCGACCGGTGCTAGCCACCAGCTGGGGGGGCGCCAGAGAGGCGGTGGCGGATGGCATCACCGGCTGGGTGATGGACCCATACGATACGGCAGCATGGCGTTCCCGCATGGAGTGGTGCGCAGCCAACCGTGCGCTCTGCCGGGCATCCGGTGAATGGGGAAGAATCCGAGCGGTGGAGCGATTTTCCCTGCCGCCGTACATCACGCGCTTGGAGGAACAGTACCAGCGGGCGGCTTCTGCGCGATGATCCACACGTAATCCAACCTGCCCGCCCGAATGACAGCCTGGGCCAACAAGGACCGTAGCAGTTCACGCATGATGCGCTTCAGCAACAACGGGCGCACCCCGACAGGCGCGACAGACTGTAGTGCGTCTATGCTGACTGGTGCGGATTGCTTGGCTGCCACCGGTGATGGCCGGCGGAGTCCCAGGCGGAACAGGGATTCACCGATACTGAAGTGCGGCGCGTCAAAATCCCGTCTGCCCTGCACTACCACAGTGAACCCGACCTTGCGCAGCAAGGTCGGCAGCGTCTGCTCATTGAACAATGTCAGATGCTCCGGGTAGTACAACTGCCAAGCGTCACCTAGTGCGCGCGCCGAGTAGCTGTCTTTGTTCGGCGTCTCAATCACCAGGAAGGAGCCGCCGTCCATGGCGGAGAAGAGCGTTTGCAAATCCGTCACCGGATCATCCAGATGCTCAATGACATGGAACAAGGTCAACACACGCGTGGGACGCTGCGCGATCAGGGCCGGCACGTCGCTCAAGGTGCCTCGGAGCACAGGCAGTCCGACTTGCGCCGCCATAGCCACACCCTCCTCCCCTGGTTCGATGCCGTAGGCATCACGGTACCCCTGCTCCTGCATCACCTGGAGGAGCGTACCCTCCCCCGTACCGATGTCGCATAATCCTTCTAGGGGAATGTGTCGCCTGATCGACCGCAACCGCTGCAGCGAGTTCCGCCTGCGGCGTTCGATCTTCTCTGGATTCTTCTGCACATCGATGGTGTCATAGTACGTATCATCAAGGACCTTGCGCTCCATCCACAGCAAGCCGCACTGCGAACACTGCCGCATGGGCAGATCCCGGATGTGACGAGAGGTGCCCAGAATGAGGCAGAGGCTGCAGTGCGTACGCTCAGGATACCGGGATGAACCATGCATGGCGGCACAGTAAGCTACCTGCTCCTACGCAGGCAAACAGGGTGCCTAGCGCAATAGCGCATCGATCGCCTCCGTCACCATCCCAACGGTCGTCTGCTCGATGGCCGCCCGCTGCCCCGCAGTCTCTTCGCGCAGCGTCTCTGCTACAAACGACGACGGACGTATCTCCGGCGGCGGCACGAGCGCCACGCGCGGACCGGGCGGAGGCGGCTGCTCGCGCGGATCCACTGGCCCCACAATGTCTACGACCGGCACGCCAAACGCGTGGGCGATGTACAGCGGACCAGTATCCACACTCACAAAAAGCGCCGCCCGCTCCAGTATAGCGGCTAACTGGCGCAAGCTCAGGCCGCCGGCATCCACGAACAGCGGATCGTCACCCGTCGCGGTCTTGGCCTGCGCGGTGACGGCAGTATCGGCCGAAGAGAAGAGCACCACCATCCCCCACCGCTCGCGGATGTGCCGTGCCACGCGCACGAAACGGTCCAATGGCCATTCCTTGACCCGGTTGCCAGCGGTGAGGGAGAGCACGGCGTAGCGGGCGTTCGGTTCCGGCAGACGGTCGCCCAGCCAGCGCCCGGCCTCCGCGCGCTCGTCCTCTGCCAGGAAAATCTGGTGCTCGTACGGCACTCTGGGTGCACCGCATGCTTCCGCGATCCGCATGTAGTGGTCGTATGTCCGCGTACCGCGATGATACGTGAGACGATGCGTGTGGAGCAGATGGAGCAGCCGCGTCCACATCCCCGCACGCTCGCCGCGCGTGTGCAGGCGCACGAGCGCGGAAGACCATAGCCCAACGATGGCACTGGTTGTTCCCGGCAGAACGGAAACGCAGCAGGCGTAGCGCCGGCGATGGATGTGCAGGAGGAGACGCAAAAAGCCGAAGGCAGTGCCATATGCCGGGTCATCCTGGAACACGCAGCGCGATACGGCGGGATGGTGCCATAGCACCTCGCTTACCCGTTGCAGGCAGAGCACGTCAAGCGGGCGGGATCCGGGCAGGTTCCCGAACGCGCGAAGGAGCGGAGTGGTGCACACCAGGTCGCCAATCTTCCCCGTCTGCTGCACCAGGACGCCGCTGGCCGTGCCCCGCGCCCGCCGCCACGCGGCGGCGGCCAATAGCCAGGGGAGCATCAGCAGCGTGACGAGCGAGATGATGCCTGCGCGTATCACGGCTGCTGAGGGACGGATTCTAGGATCTTCGCGACGTAATCCGATGTGGAAAGGACGTCCGTAGAGCGGGGTACCAGCACCAGGCGCGCTCCTATCTCCCGGAGGACCGGTGACTCCACGCAATTCTCCCCATACTCCGCCGAGTTCACATGCACGTCCGGCTGCAGGAGCAACAGCCATCGACGGGGGTCCAGGTCATTGAAGAGGAAGACGGCATCCACGCAGCTGAGCGCCGCAATGATCTCCGCCCGCTGTGCGCCCGGCACAATGGGCCGCCGGTCGCCCTTGAGCGTTCGCACGGAGAGATCGCTGTTAACCCCCACGATCAGTACGTCCCCCTCGTCCTTGGCGCGCCGGAGCAGTCGCACGTGGGCGGCAGAGAGCAGATCAAATGCACCGTTCGTGGTCACCACGGTGCGGCCATCGGCGCGTGCGCGCTCGCGGAAGGCGAGCACGTTCTGGAACGACAGGAAAGCGGACATGCGCCAAGCATACATCACAGGCAAGCTGCAAGCTCTTCCAACGTGAGGGTAGCCGTCCCGTGCTTACGCACCACTACGCCCGCCGCGCGGTTAGCCATGTCTGCCGCCCGGTCTAGGCTGCAGCCAGACGCCAGACAGAGGGCCATAACCGCGGCCACAGTGTCTCCAGCACCGGATACGTCAGCCACGTCGGGCGAACGGGCGTCTGCATGGAACGCGCGCTTCCCACGCACGTAGAGATCCAGCCCGTCCTCCCCGCGCGTCAGCAGCACGGCGCCGCGCACGGCGGTACTCAGCGCTGCTCCCGCTTCATGCGCGGAAAGGGAGGGGTCCCCCAGGAGCTGCCGCGCCTCGGAGAGGTTGGGCGTGATGACGGTGGCTCCAACCAGATCCGCCAGGTCCAGATCCCTGCGGGGCTTGGGATCGATGACAAGCGACACGCCCTGCGCGTCAGCCGCCTCGCGCGCCGCGCGCAGCACACTGCCGGTGCACACACCTTTCCCGTAATCGGCCACCAGGATGGCGTTTGCGCGTGCAGCACCTGTCCGCAGGAGCTGCACCAGGCGCCGCTGTGAAGCGGGACTGACAGGATGTGAAGCCTCCTGGTCCAACCGGAGCATCTGGTAGCCGTGGTTTCCCACAACGCGCGTCTTGAGCGTAGTGGGACGACCCTTCTCCGTGATCGCACGCAGCGTGATGCCCAACGCGCGGCAGCGCCCGGCACACACGTCCGCCACATCGTCCTGCCCGCACACGGTGAGGAGTGTGACATGCGCGCCGAGCGCCACCACGTTCGCCGCGCTGTTCCCCGCCCCGCCGAGCACGTCCCGCTGCGCCTGGTAACGGACCACCGGGATGGGCGCCTCCGGCGATATGCGCTCCACCGTCCCATGGACGTAGCGGTCCACCATCGCATCGCCCACTACCAGAATGCGGGATCGAGGAAAGGCATTTAACAACTCCCGCTGCCAGGAGGGAACTGTCGCCCGATGAGATGGCGTAGGACGTGCGGACATAGGGGAATACAGGAGTGCGTTAGGCTTGCGCCTGGCGCTCTGCGCGATCGGCGAAGACGAAGGCGTGGAGTAGCGTGTAGTTCCAGAGCATAACACAACCCACCGCCAGCGCCTTGGAAACGTTCGCCACCACCGAGAAGGACACATGAGAGAGCAGGCGCAGGCCGGCAGTGATGAAGAGCGCCGTGAGCGACACGTTGAAGAGCATCGCCACGCCGTACACCAAGCCAAACCGCACCAGCTGACGGCGCGTACGCCCTGGCCGGCCGCGGAACGCGTAATACTTGTTGAGCAGGAACACCGTACTGAGACCGAGCGGCGCGGAGATTACGCTCGCCAGGCGTGCGTCCACCGGCGTGAGGAAGAGGACCGCGTTGAAGCCCAGGAAATCCGCCGCGGTACCAGCTAGGCCGGCAATACCGTACCGCATGCCCTGCGCCAGGTGCGTACGGACCCGTGGGTGCGCGAACGGGAACATGCCGAAAAGTGTTTCTCCAGACGCGATCATCCGTCAAGGCCGATGCTGCGCCGCGTGCTAGTCGCGGACGACACCCTGTCGCTCCCGCCCGCGCACTACGCCGCGATCGCTTGCCTGGATGTGCCCGAGCACATGTACGAACCACTAGCCATTGTCTGATTGCTCCTGGCATCCCGGCGGCTTGCTGACCGCTTCGTTCCCGGTGGAAACGGATTTCTCCGCCGCGCATCTATAGCGCTCGCAGCGGCAGCGCGACGAGACGTTCAGGTTGATCGAGGGCCAGTGCCAGACCGTGGTGCCGCAGTACGCGTTCCGCAAGCACGCATGAACGGTGAACCGAACGCTCGACACGCCCAACCCCGCTCCATACAATCCGCTCCGTGAACCAGAGAGTCCGTCAACTGGCCGTGAACGTGGGCGTTCTACTGGCCACGCTCGCGCTGCTCACGGCCGCCATGGAAGTGTTCCTGCGGGCGTCCTTCATCCAGCCCATGGGCGCCCGGCAGGTGCGCCTACACCGGCCGAGCGACATCGAAGGGCTCGTATATGAGCTGCTGCCGGACGTCCGCACGCGCGGGTTCGGGCGGGAAACGATCACCACGAACAGCCAGGGGTTCCGATCTCCGGAACGCGATCCCGCCAAGCCGCTCATCGCCGTCGTGGGCGATTCCTACACCTTCGGCCACGGCGTAGAGGACCACCAGACCAACCCCGCCAACCTGCAGCGGCAGTTTCCCGAGGCGTACGTCCTGAACGCCGGCGTGGATGGGTACAACATCGAACAGCAGGCGATCGTGGTGCGAGAGCGAGTCATGCCGCTCAAGCCGGCGCTGCTCATCGTGGAATTCGTGTTCAACGACGCGCAGCCGAAGGGCGTGGTGTATCCGGACGGCACCATCCAGGTGGGCCACATCCGTACGCCGGAAGAGAACGACGCCCTGGTGAAGCAGGCCATCACCCGCAAGGGACTGCTCAACTTCCCAGGAAAACTTTTCCTGCAAAAGTACAGCGCCATCTTCGTGTTCCTGGAACGGACCACCAAAGGCCTCCCCTTCCGTAAGAAGATCCCCGATACCGCCGATACGTTCACCGCGCAGGACGTGGCGTTCTACGAGCGGTGGTTCGCGCAGCTGAGCGACGCCGCCGGCGACACGCCGCGCCTGTTCGTAATCTGGCCGGAGAGCAACTGGCATACGGAATCCCGCGCCGCCCTGCGCCGCATGGCGGCAGGGCGCGGCTTCACGGTGGTGGATCTATACGATGACCTGGGGAACGGCTACCGGCATCTGGGCTGGGATTACCATCCCCATCCCAGCGTGCACGAGCGCGTGGCGGGGATCCTAGCTCGGACCGTCCGCGAACAGAACCTTCTGCCGCTGCCCTAAAGCTGGTCGGGATCGCATCGGCAGGAGAGCCGTTCCACCGCACCGCGAAGCAGCGCGCCGTACGTGATCGCCAGCCGCACCTCGTGCTCGCCGGCCGGTACGCGCACGGCGTAGAACATGCCGTCGCCGATGGCTGTCCTGACCGGCCGGTCGTCCACGAACGCCCGCCAACCCGGCAGGCGCGGCCGAAGGACGTGCAGGAAGACCTCGGCTGGCGCGCTCACGCGGAGCGTGACGGACGTATCGCGCTCCTCCACCACTGTGACCCGGGCGGACGGCTGTCGGAACGTTCCAGCTACGCACCCCGCGCACTCCACGAGCGCAGGCTCTTTGGCGGGCGCGTCGCGCAGGTACGCCATCGCCTGGTCCTCCTGCGGCGCGCGCACCAGCACGGAGGACGCCACGTACACGGACGGCCGCGGATCCGGCACGCGGTAGACGTGCACGGGAGGCAACCGGGGAACGAAGACGAGGGACGTGACGGGCGTGAGCGGCGCTGGCAGTTCCCACACGGAGCTCACGTACCGCACCCCCAGCCGCTGCGCGAGCGGCAGGCGGTCCATGAACAGCCGGAGCTTGGCCTCCAGTGGGATCTTGGCCAGGACCAGGCGCTCTGGGAGCGGCGCCGGCGCGTGCTGGCTCCCCAGGGCCGTGAGCAGCCGCGCCATGCGCGTCGGCTGGATCGGCTGGTAGAAATCAATGCTCCGCACTCCCACCAGTGCATGCGTGTTGGGCACCAGCAGGCCCAGCTGGTAGGCCACGCGCTCCTCCGGCAGGTCCCCCACCACCCCCGTCCGCTCCAGCTGATCGGCAATGCTGGGGAACACAGACAGCACCGGGGCATCGCCCAGACCAGCCGAGCTCCAGACCGCCCGCAGCTCGCGGATGAGGTAGGCGGGAACGCGCGGGTGGTAGAAGAAGAAGGGCGGCAGCAGGCTGAGGATGGTGAGGAGCGCCAGCGCGGGCAGCCGGGAACTCAGCTTTGGAACGACCGCGCGCAGCATCCAGCCCGTGAGAAAGAGCGCCAGGAGCGGCAACATGAACCGCGGCGCGAGCGGGGACAGCTGCCCCGTTCCCAGCTGCCACAGGTTGGCGATATGGCGGTGGTAGTGCGAGAGCGGCAGTCCGGACGTCTGCGCGGAGAGATGGGCGTCAAAGTACCGCTGCCCGGCCCGCACGATCGCCTCGCCAAAGAACACGTCCGCCACCGTAGCCAGGAATGAGCCAACCGCCGCGACGCATGCGATAAGCAGGAACGCGCTCCCCACCCCCCGCACGTAGCGGAGCCGACCCGCCTGGATGCCGTCGGCCGTGCCGGCCGCAATGAATGCCACGCACGCGTTACCAATGAACAGCCACCGCCGCGGCGTGCGCAGGAATGAGAAGAACGGCAGACTCTGCACCAGCGCGTACAGGGGCGATCGAGGCAACGCTATGAGCAAGATGAGCGCGAATCCCAGGAGCGCCGGGCGCAGCGTCCGGTCGCGCTGCAGTACGCCGATGAGGAGCAGGGCGAGCCCCGCGGCCCCAAAGAACAGCATGCCCATCTCCCCCTCCACCCCCGGCACGTACATGTAGGGGAAGAGCGGCGTGAAGAGCGCGGCCAGCGTGATGGCGCTCCTGCCGGCGGCGGCCACGGACAGGCCGCCGGCGCGTTCGGACAGACCCACGTATGCCAGCGCGGGGATCAGCTTGAGTAGTCCGATCAGCATGCCGCATCCCGCTGCGACCAGGTAGAGCAGGAGCGGCTGCAGCCTGCGCGGCCAGGATGCGGCATCGGAACGCCAGGCGAGGAAGGCCGTGAACACCGTGATGGCCACCAGGATCAGCGGCACGAAGTTGAAGTGCCCGCCCGCCCACCCGAGCCCCACCAGCAGCGCCATGAGCGCCGTCGCCCTCCAGGGGTACCGCCGCAAGTACGTAGCGGCAAGCAGAAGCGCTGGGAACAATGCGAGCGTGAGCGGAAATGCGTAATCGCCATCCGCGGTCCAGAAAAAACCTCCCATGTAGACCAGTCCGCCCAGGAACGCCGCTGTCCAGGAACGGCCGCAGTGGCGCAGGAACAAATGGAACAACCACGCGCTCAGGACCAGGTAGATGTAACACAGCCACGCTAGAGCCAGGTACTCGTCTAGGAACAGCCGCAGCGCATGCGCCAGAGGATCTAGCGTGCCGTACGTGGCCAGCCACGGGAAGCCGCGCCCGCTCCACGGGTCCGCCAGGAGGGAATCCAGGGAGAAGGCCCGGACGGCTCCCAGAGCGGGGTAACTGAAGCCGAGCGTGTCGCCCGGCGCGTACGTCTGCAGCCCTGTGAGGAACCCCGCATAGAGCGGTAGGAGGAGCAGCGCGTAGAGGACCGGCGCGCTCGTGCGGGGGAAGCGCCGGAAGAGCGCGGAACAGCGGCGCGCTGCGGCCTGCGCCTGCCGCAGAAAAATTGGCTGCATTCGCACGGAGTATACCTCTACACTGTGGACGTGTTCCACGGCAAGCGCATCGTCGTTGTCATGCCGGCGTACAACGCGGAGAAGACCCTGGAGGTCACGCACCGGGATTTGCCGCATGACATCGTGGACGAGGTGATCCTGGTGGATGACGCCAGCCATGACGACACGGCCGCTCTGTCCCGCCGGCTGGGCATCACCACTGTGGTGCATCCAAAGAACAAGGGATACGGCGGCAACCAGAAAACGTGCTACGCGACCGCCCTGGAGCACGGCGCGGACGTGGTTATCATGGTCCACCCGGACTACCAGTACGATCCCAAGCTGGTGGTGGCTATAGCGGCGATGATCGTGGACGGTCCGTACGAGGCGGTGATCGGCTCGCGCATCCTGGGCGGGCACGCGCTGCGCGGGGGCATGCCCCTGTGGAAGTACGTTGCCAATCGCTTCCTCACGGCAACGGAAAACCTGCTCCTGGGCGCCAAGCTCTCGGAGTACCACACGGGTTACCGCGCGTTCTCCCGCAAGACGCTCGAGGCCGTCCCCTGGCTGCGCAACTCGGATGACTTCATCTTTGACAACCAGATGCTGGCGCAGGTGATCATGCGCGGGATTCTTGTGGGAGAGATCTCCTGTCCCACCAAGTACTTCAAGGAGGCCTCGTCCATCAACTTCCGCCGCAGCGTACGCTACGGCCTGGGAGTCCTGGGCGTGTCGCTGCGCTACCGCCTACACAAGACCGGCCTGCGCAAAGATCTGCTCTTCATCCCCTAACCCGCACCCATGGCCAACTTCCTGCCGCTCAAGCGGTACATGTTCTACTGCCTGGACAAGTGCATCGCGCAGGAACAGCTCACCGGGCCCTTCCTAGACATCGGCTGCGGCATCGGCGACGTCAGCCTGCACCTGGCCAGGAAGGGCTGGCAGGGCACGGCCATCGACTACTCCGACGCGGCGGTGGAGCGCGCCACGGAGACGCTCCGGGCCTTCCCGCAGGTGACTGTCAGGAAGACCGGCCTGCAGGACTTCAACGGGCAGTTCCGGACGGTCATCCTCTGGGACGTGCTCGAGCACGTCGAGCACGACCAGGAGGCGCTGCGGAAGATCGCCACACTCCTGGCTCCGGGCGGACACCTGCTCATCGCCGTGCCCAGCAACCCCACGGAGTGGCGCTGGGATGACGAGTTCTACGGTCACTTCCGGCGTTACACGCAGGAAGACCTGAGCGGAAAGCTCCGCGCCGCCAGGCTCACGCCGGTGCTGTTCTGGGACTTCACCCTGCCGGTATTCTGGCTGCTGCGCCGCCTCTACACCCGCATCAAGCGCCCGCCGAACGTGCCGTACAGCCAGAAAGAGGAACTCACTAAGCAAAGCGCCACCGTGAACGCGTGGGACATTCCCGTCGTCTCGTTCATCCTGAACCGCTCCACCGCCGTCTGGCGGCTCATCTACGCGGTGCAGTTCGCCCTTTTCCGCAAGCAGGCCCGCCGGGGCCATGAGTTCTTCGCCCTGGCGAAGCGCAACGACGAACCCTAGGATGAGGCCGCAAGAAGCCGGCGGATCCGCTCCCCGGCCTTCCCGTCCCAGAACGCGGGAACAGTGATAGCAGGATCCGTCGGATGCCGGGCGAACGCCAGCACCTGCGCCCGGTCCTCCGGCCTATCTAGATCAATGAGCACGTTGCTGCCGCTCAGGACGGTGGCCGGACGTTCGGTGTTCCTGCGCAGCGTGAAGCAGCATTTGCCAAGCAGCACCGCTTCCTCCTGGATGCCGCCCGAGTCCGTCAGGATGAAGCTCGACCGGCTCATGAGGGCCAGGAAATGGAGATAGCCGACCGGTTCGCCCCAGCTCACGCGTCGTCGCAAGCCGGCTTCGATCTCCGGCTGCGCAGCGAGCGCCTTCTGGAGACGCGGATGCTTGGGGATGACCAAGGGGGTGAACTCGCTCACTTCCCCGACGAACTGGAAGACGGATCTGAGCTTCTGGGGATCATCCACGTTGCTCGGCCGGTGAAGCGTGAGCACAGCGAACTGTTCGATCGGCTCACCGTCCGCATCGCGGATCCTCACCTCCTGCCGGTCGATGAAGGGCCTCATCCGAAGGAGCGTATCGATCATCGTATTCCCCACCAGTTCCATCCGCCCCCCGGCCTTTTCGGACCGCAGGTGGTCGATTCCCGACTGCTCTGAGCAGAGGAGGAGATCCGCGATCGCGTCGATCGCGATGCGGTTGTGCTCCTCCGGCATGCCCGGATCCCCTGAGCGCAACCCCGCTTCCACATGTGCTACCCGCAGACCAAGCTCCTTGGCCGCCTGAGCGGCGCCTACCGCCCCGTTCACGTCGCCGTAGACCAGTACCCAATCCGACCGGAGCTCCCGCAGGACCGGAAGTAGGGCCAGCCTGGTCCGCTCGATCGTCTCTTCCCTAGTCCCGCCGTGGATTCCCAGATTCTTCACCGGCTGCGGAATATCCAGCTGACGGAAGAAGATATCTGAGAGCAGCGGATCGTAATGCTGCCCGGTGTGGACGATCATATGCTCCGTGTTCGCGCCGCTTTCCACTATCGCATGGTGCACGGCAGCCAGTTTCACGAAGTTCGGCCGAGCGGAGGCGATGGAGACGAGGCGCACGGGGAGAGTATAGGGAATGTGCGATCGCCGATGAATATGGATGAAGGGCAAAAAATCAAAAGATAACAATAGCAAAAAGGAAAGCCTTATTTCTTTTTCGCCCTTTGGACCCTTTTCTCCTTTTCACTGTACTCCCTCCAAGATCCGTCTCATCCGCTCCTCCCACGTGTGCTGCCGCACGATCTCCCGAGCGGCATCCGCGCGCTTCTGGGCTTCCTCCGGATGCTGCGCCACCCATAGGAGGGAGTCCGCCATGGCAGACGGATCCCCCGGCACGCAGAACACCGCCGTGTCCTCCGAGAGCACGTCGCGCACGGGCGGTAGGTCTGCGGTCACAATCGGCCGGCCGGCTGCCATGTACTCAAAGAGCTTCAAGGGGGATGTGTCGCGCTGGTAGAAGGGATGGTCGGATTGCGGCGCTGGGTAAACCAGCACGTCGCTGGCCGCGTGCGCCATGCGCACGTCCCGCGGCGGCAGATGCCCAACGAACGTGATGTGCGGCCGCAGGTCCGCCGGCATGGATGCCTGAAACTTCCGACGCGCCGCATCCGGTCCGCCGGCCAGCAGCGCGTGGAAGCTGATACCCCGTCGCCGCAAGCGCTCCAGCGCTCCGAGAAGCTCCGGGATCCCCTTGGAGAGCCCAGCGGATTCCAGCTGTCCGGCGTACCCGATGGTCCAGGCAGATCGGGGAATGCCGAACCGCCGGCGTACGGCGTCGCGCTCCGGCAGGGCCTTGAGCGCGCTCGATCGGACAGCGTCACCCGCCACCACGGTGCGGACGGACGGCTCGCGATTGAGCAGCTCCCGCTCCATGGCGCGTGTGAGGCAGACGACAAGCGTGCAGCGACGCAGATCCGTCCGCATGCGGCGCGTGAGACGGGGGATGCGGTGCAGTTCCAGAACAACCGGCATTCCCCTATCCAGCAGGACCGGCAGCAGCGCCGGCGCCCGCGTGTACGCCAGATCGAACTGCTCGGGCGAAAGACAACTGCGCAGCGCGCGCCGCAGCGACGCGTTCATGAACCACAGCCCCAGCACCGCGGGCGTGAACGGGCTCTTGATGAAATCGAACGAACCGAGCGCCCGAACCCGCACCGCGCGGTCCGCGCCGTAGTACGTCCAATAGTCCTGCTCCACCACGTTATGGCGGAACGGGTGGAACACGGTCACGTCATGCCCAAGCTTCACCAGCGCGTCGCACACCTGTGCGATCTGGTGGCCGTGCGCCCGTTCGGAAGGCAGCCGGACGTTGGTGCAGTAGGCAATGCGCATCAACCATGGCGCACGTTACGCCGGATGGGTACTGTGAGCCAGATGAGGGTCCAGGCGTACCGGACCGCGAGCCATTCGTACCGGAACGGCATCAGGTGCCCCTCGCCGGGCAGGAGGCGCAGCTGCGCGGACCGCACCAGGATCGCCGCCATGGTGCGCAGGTTGCGGTACAGGATCCAGCGCCCCCACGCCGCCCAGCCCCTGTGCGCCGAACGGGCCCGCTCGATGGCTAGGTAACGGCGGTATTTGGGCCACAGCCGATCAGCCGGCGGCAGCGGAGTGCGGATCTCCGCGCGGAGAATGCGCGGTTCCACGCCGGGACGCAGCGCCAGCCGCTCATGGACAGTCTTCACGAACCCGTCGGTGCAGCCGCGGTGGAAGAGGCGGATCTGGTACACCGGGTAACCCGCGCAGCGATCGATCCGCTTCCCATCAACGTAGAAGCGGCGGAACGCCCGGTAGACTGCCGACTCGTCGACCCGCACGATGGTGCGCACCTCTTCGCAGAGCGCCGGCTCGATCTCCTCATCCGAATCCACCAACAGCACCCAAGGGAACTGGGACTGCGCCAGCGCCGCGTTCCGCACGCCGGAGAAATTGGTGATCCTGCCGTCAGGGTCCAGGAACCGCGGATCCTGGTCGACCACGCGCGCATTGGAGAAACGGCCGGCTGTTTCCCGCGTCCCGTCGGTCGATCCGCCATCCGCCACCAGCACTTCAGCAAATTCCTGCAAAGACTCCAGGCAACGCTCCACGCCCGGCAGGCTGTTGCGGGTGAGGACCAGGACGCTGCAGGGAATGGGATTCGATGACACGAACAACGGGGGTGACGGTGCGCTCGCGAGGAACTGCCGAATTATCAATTATCCATTATCAATTATCAATTCGTGCTCAAATTCCAGGGCGAACGTACGTATCCATCTTCATCATCAGCTCCTCCAGACTATGGCGCTCCGCGACCACCCGGTACATCTCCTCCTCGCTGAGCGGGAGGCGGTCAAAGTACCGCATGACGAACTCGTGCATGGCTTCCGGCGTGTCATGCGCCGGTGCCGCCGGCAGTCCGATCGCCTGGGCGTTCCCATGGGTGGTGACCGGATAGCAACCACAGGTCAGGGCTTCCAGCATGGTCTTGTCGATCGTCTCCGAAGCCATGTTCAGGATCAGCCAGTGCCGCGCGTAGATTGCGGGTAGCTCGCGTGCCGCGACCGAGCCGCGGAACGTCACGCGGTCGGATAGTTCCAGTCGTTCCACGAGCATCCTAAGTTCCTTGGCATAATCCGGCTCCGGCTCATTGCCGTAGATGTCCAGCGTGAAGTGTTTGGGAAGAAGACGCATCGCATGCAACGAGAGCTCCACGCGCTTGCTGCGCGCCAGTCTGTGGACCATGAGCAGCCTATGCGGTTCAGTGCAGCGGTTCTGTCGCTTGGGCCAGTACGTCAGATCGATCCCATGGCCCGTCACCACCTTCTTGGGATTCCCCTCATAGCGGGGCAGGCTCTGCGGTGTAGCACAGAAGAGGCGCTTGCCGTACCAGCCGAGCAACCGCAGCCCCAGCTGCAGCTGGTAGTGCGTGTACCACAGGTACACGGGCGTTCGGCGCAGGATCCACACCGGCATCCCAAAGATCCCCCACACAGGGGTCATGTGGATGAACACCCGGTCGTACTGGAGCTGCGCGACCAGACCCAGGAACTGCAGGACCTGCCCGAGCTTGCCAACCCCCCGCTCCTTCCCGAGCGAGTGCACCTCCGCCGTGAATGGCTCGCCGTGACCGAGCAGGCGGCCCACCTCCTCCACCCGCGCCTCCAGGCAGATCACCTTCACCTCATACCCCAGCTGCTGGAACTGCCGGATCCAGAGCGCGCCAAAGGCATCCTGCCCGTGGAGCTTCTGCGTGATGAAGAGGAGGGTCACGGACGAAGGATACAGAGGACTCAGAGGATCCAGAAGACTCAGAAGAACGCTGTGCCACATCCGCTGAGTCCTCTGCGTCTTCTGAGTCCCCTGAGTCTTATCGGGCGAAGCCCTTCAGAAACTCCGCATACTGCCTGATCAGTGTCTTCCGCTCAAACCGCTCCAGGATCTTCCGCGCCGCCTGGCCCAGGCGCTCCTGGACGGCAGTATCCGTAAGCAACCGGCTGATCTGCCGCGACAGGTCACGGACCGAGCCGTCTGTGAACACGCCATTCTCCCTGTCACGGATCACCTCCGGCATCGCGCCCACGCGCGTGGCAATGACGGGCAGACCTAAGGCCATCGCCTCCAGCGCGCTGCGCGGACCGCCCTCGCTCCTGGAGTTCATCACAAAGATCCGCCCGCTCTGCATCGCATGTACCAGCTGCCGCTGATCAGGCAACCAGCCGGCGAACGCCACGCGGTCGGCCATCCCTCTCGTTTGTACGCGCCTCTGCAGGCGCGTCTTGAGCGGCCCGTCGCCGATCAGGAGCAGGCGCACGCCGGGGAGCGCGCCCACCGCGTCGATCAGCTCCAAAAGCCCCTTATTGGCCACCAGCCGCGCCGCAGTGACCACGTCGTACGCCTTTGCGACGGCTGCGTCCGGCTTCAGGGCACCTGCATCCAGGTAGAACGAAGGAACGAGGCGGAGCTTCTCCCCCGGTACGCCCCAGGCAACCAGCAGGTCCATCACCGACCGGCTCACCACCCGCACGCCGCAGGCCCGCCGCGCCGCCCAGGGCAGGTAGAGGCGGGACATCAGGCGACCAGCGCGCTCCGCGAGCGACGCCGCCGTGGGCGCACCCACCACGTGGTGCACTTCCAGGACGTACGGGATACCGGACACGCGGTGGAGCTTCCTTGCCCCCAGTCCATTGAAGAACGGCGGGTACTCATGGACGGTCATCACGTCATGATGATGGTCGGCGATCAGCTGCGCCCCCTTCTCCGTAATCCATCTCTTCTGCCACGCGAGCGGCCATGGGGAGGGGTGGAACCACACATTCTCAAATTCCGACGTCTGACCACTAACCACTGGCCACTGGCCACTCCTTGGACAGATCACATCCACCCGCTCCCAATGCGTATGGAACTCTTCCAGGGTGTGCCAGAACGCCCCCCGCTTCCCCGCCAGGATGGAACGGTCGCCGGAGATCATCAAAAGCTTCACAGCTGAATTATGAATGAGGAATGATGAATCATGAAGGCCAGCCGCCGCATACTTCCTCATTCACGATTCCTGATTCTTAGGAGCGGCAACTCCTTCAGCTAGCCCCTCAAACAGCTCCATCCACTCATCCGCCACCTGCTCCCAGCTGCGCGCGGGGAGAGGCGCGGACGCAGCCTCCGCTGCTTCCGCATAGGATTGTTCCAGCTCCAGCACCGCCCGGGCAATGTCCTCCGCCTCCCGCAGGGGCGCAAGGACCATGCCCGCCGTGAGCTCCGGAGAGAGGCCCGTCTCCTCCGTGAGGAGGACCGGCATGCCCGCCGCGCGCGCCTCCAAGGCCGCATTGGGGCTGATCTCCGTGAGGGACGGAATGACCAGCGCGTCATGGTCCCGGAATACCGCCGCCTTCTCCGTAGGCCCCCTGGATGCCTGGAAGCTCACGCGATCGATGATCATGAGCGCTTGCGCCTCCTGCTTGAGCTGTTTCAAGAGCGGCCCCTCTCCCACAACCGACAGCCGCACGTGCGGCAGCCGCGCCACGGCCCGGAGCAGGGCGGAGAGGTTCTTGAACCCCACCAGCCGCCCGAACCACAGGAGCCGCACCGGCCGCTCTTTGAGCTCTGCTGCTCGCGCGGCGTACGGCACGTCCGCCGGCAAATTGAGGGAGGGGAACGCGTTCTGGATCACCAGATGCCGCCGGATATCCGGGTACGCCAAGCGGTAGAGGTGCTCCTGGAACGCCGTGGTGAAGGCGATGGCATGGAACCTGGGGAGGAGCGGCTGGAGGAACACGCGGTTGAGCCGCCGCGTGAGGCGGTAGGCGAGCGCGTCCTGCACCGTGCCGCTCGCGGAAACCGGCCGCGACCGGTACCACTCCCGGAGCGTCCGCTTGCCACCCATCCCCGTGTACCGCTCCCAGAAGTAATCCCCGCCCACGCGCAGCACCCGGTACGGCTTCTTCAGTTTGGCCATTCTGAGCGGCATGCCCACGGAGACGGAGGAGAACGCCAGCACCACGTCCGCGTCCGCCGCGTACCGGCGCAATACCCCCGCGTACCGCCGCCAACGCACCACCGGCCCGCCCGCGCGGGACACCCGCACCACCGGCATGCCGCCGCTCTCATCCCGCGCCACTCCGCCCTTCACCTCCTTGGCGAACGTGATGACCGTCACATCCTGTCCCCGCCGCAGGAGCTCCTTGCCCAGCGCATCCACGTACGTAGCCGGACCGCCGATCTCCGGAAGAGCGATGCCGGTAGCGAGGATAATCTTCATGAGATGTGGGACTTGAGTGATGAGACTTGAGTGAGAAGCTTGCTGTGAAAACTGTGCAGCATACGGCTCAACCCATCAATGGATTCCAGGATGCACGGAGCGCGATCTTCAGTTATTCGACCAAGTTCCCTAGCGATGATCACCTGAGTTTCCAGTTCGGCCAGAGACCCACGGGCAATAAGGAGAAAATTTGCGAATTCTTTAACCGTACTACGCTGGCTACCTTCAGCGATATTCGATGGCACAGAAACAGCAGCTCGACGCATCTGGGAAGTTAAGCCATAGAGCTCTGTCTTGGGAAACTCTTCTGTGCACTCATAGATCATCTTCACAATCTCAATGCTTTTCTGCCAAATCTTTAGCTTTTTATAAGACATGCCAATCATATCGCCATAGTACTACTCATGTCTCAAGTCTCATATCTCAAATCTTCTTCGTATACCAGTCAACCGTCCGCTCGATCCCCTCCTCAAACGCCACCCTGGGTTCCCAGCCGAGCGAGCGGATGAGGCTTGAATCCACGCGGTAGGCCCAGTCATGACCTGGACGATCCGGGACGAATTCGATCAGGCTCTCCGGTTTCCCCAGGATCCGGAGTACCGTCCTGGCGACTTCAATATTCTCTCTCTCCTGGTCGGGACCGATCAGGTACACCCAGCCGTCTTCGCCTTTCTCCCGCACCAGCTCCACCGCGTCGGTGTGGTCCGTCACGTACAGCCAATCCCGCTTCTGTTTGCCCTGCCCGTAGAGGGGAATATTCCCGTTTGCGAGCGCGTTCCGGATGATCACCGGGATGAGCTTGGTCTTGTCCTGGTGCGGACCGTAGTTGTTGGTACAGCGGGTGATGCGGATTTTGAGGTCATACGTGCGGCGCGCGGCCAGGAGCATCAGATCGCCCGCCGCCTTGGTGGCCGCATAGGGATTGGACGGCCGCAGGGGTGACTCCAGGTTGAACGCCGGCTCGTCATCCTGCACGTCGCCGTAGACCTCGTCGGTGGAGACGTGGACGAGCAGGATTGCCGGGTGGGCTTTGAGGATCTCCATGAGGCTCTGCACGCCCACGATGTTCGCATGGAGGAACGGCAGCGCGTTCTCAATCGACCGGTCCACGTGCGTCTCCGCGGCAAAATTCACGATCTGCTCAATGCCGTACCGCGTGACCAGCTGCTCCAGGAGCTCCACATCCGCAATGTCCCCCTGGATGAACCGGATCCGGTTAATGACGGAGTCCAGAAGACTCTTGTCCGCCGCGTAGTTCAGGCTGTCCAAAACGATGACCGTGTCGTCCGGATACCGGTCGATATGCCGCAGGACGTAGTGGGAACCGATGAAGCCCGCTCCTCCGGTTACTAAGATGGTCATATGCTCAGGATACAACGGCGATTGAATGTGGAATATCGAATGTCGAATTTCGAGTAAGAATGGTTGGCTGATCGATATTCCATATTCGACATTCGGTATTCGAACCATGTTTTCCCACTTCAAATTCCCGTACAATACCTCCCTATGAAGGGCGTCCTCATCTGCGGCGGTACCGGCTCGCGCCTGCGGCCGCTCACGGAGATCACCAATAAGAGCCTCCTGCCGGTCTACGACCGGCCACTCATCGATTACCCGCTGCAGGTGCTCCTCCGCGCGGGCATTGCGGACATCATCGTCATTACGGGGCCGGAACACATGGACCAGATCGCCGCGTTCCTGGGTTCCGGAGAGAAGTTCGGCTGCACGTTCGCCTTCCGGGTGCAGGAGAAGCCGGGCGGTATTGCGCAAGCACTGGGGCTGGCGGAGGAGTTTGTGGCCGGGGACATCCTCTGCGCGATCCTGGGGGACAACGTCTACTTGGATGACCTCTCTCCGGCCATCAAAGCGTTCGAACACGGGGCGCATGTGTTCCTAAAGGAAGTGCCGGATCCGGAGCGCTTTGGCGTTGCCGAGGTCCGGTCGTCACTGACCACCGACCACTCGCCACTGACCACTGTGGTATCGATCGAGGAAAAACCCTCCGTCCCCAGATCGAACCTGGCCGTCACTGGCTGCTACCTCTACGATGCCCGGTGTTTTGACTTCATCCGCACGCAGGAACCCTCCCCCCGGGGCGAGCTGGAGATCACGGACGTGAGCCGCCGCTACCTGGAACTGGGCGAACTCCAGGCGTCCGTGCTGACGGACGAATGGATCGATGCCGGAACGTTCGAGAGCCTCTACCGCGCGGCGACCGTGGTGCGGGAGCGGCGCCTCTCCGCTGCCGAGTCATGACAACAGTGCTGCACGCCGGGTTGGAGGAACTTGTCGCGCGAGCCGAAGCCGAAGGCCGCACGCTGGTGGTAGGCGCGGGGATCCAGCACGCAGGCCGCCTGCTCCTGGTCCGCCGCGCAACTACGGAAAATTTTCTGGCTGAGTACTGGGAAGTCCCCGGCGGCAAGGTAGACCAAGACGAATCGATCTTAGATGCGCTCGTACGGGAAGTCCGCGAGGAGACAGCCCTGGAGATCAGAGACATTCGTGACTGCGTCGGCATGTTCGATTACGACCTTCCGGAAGGCCTCTTCTGCCAGTTCACGTTCCTGGTGGACGTGACGCACCCTCACCTCACCCTCAATCCCGCGGAGCACGACGCGCGTCGGTGGATCCATCCGAGCGAGCGGCCGACGCTCGATACCCTGCGCCTTACGCCCCAGATGCGCGCTATGCTAGCAGTCCTGTTCCACCGGATGGAGGGTCAGGCCACCAGCATCTCCGCGTAGACCTGGCCGTACCGGGCCGCTATGGCGGACCAGTCGTAGTGCTGAGCATGTTGGCGACCGGCCTCAGCGGCCTGTTCGCGGAGTTTCGGGTTCTGGAGATACACTTGAATCGCCTCCGCCGCTGCGGCCGGATCATCTGGCGCAACTAGCGTCCCCGCCGCTTTGGGCACGATCTCCGGGATACCCTGGACAGTTGTAGCCACCACCGCGCAGCCCGCTGCCTGCGCTTCCAGGAAGACGTTCCCAAACGCCTCCGATCGCGACAGCCCGCAGAAGACCTCCGCCTCTGCGAACTCCCGCAGGAGATCTAGACCCGTGAGGTACCCCCGGAACGTCACGTGCCGATCGACCCCCAGTTCCCGGGCCAGCTGCTGGAGCTGTTTCCTGAGCGAACCATCGCCCACGATGTGCAGATGTGGAGCGATGAGCGATGAGCGGGTAGCGGTGAGCTTGGCTGCTCCTTGTTTCCGCCCGCCGCTCACAGCTCTCCGTTCGCGCTGACCACTGACCGCTGACCACTGACCGCTCACTATCGCGAACGTTCGCAGAAGAACATCCACCCCCTTCATCGGCTCCAGACGGCCAACGAACAGCACCCGCTCCGGCACCTTGTCCCATTGACCGCACACCTCACGGGTGGCGTCCAGCGGGATACCGTTGGGGATGAGAGTCACGTCCGTACGGCCCAATGACGCGGCCCGGTCGATCAAGACCTGGCTAATAGCGGTGAGGCGGTGCGGGGCGCGGTGGATGGGACCGAGCAGGAAGGAAGTGTTCGTGCTCTGGAGCGTGAGGAGCCGCCGGGCATCCGGCACCAGCATGCGCGCACACAGGAGCGCCACTCCGGCGTAGGATTCCAGCACGGCATGGAGGAGCGCGGGCCGCAGCCGCCTAGCGGTCCAGGCACTGAGGAGCGGGAAGAGCCACTTGTCGATCGGGAGGCCCAGGCCCACCCGGACAACGCTCACGCCCAGGAGGTCATCCTGCCGGGGCAAGCGGAGCCGCATGCGCGCCGTGATGATCACCACGTCATAAGAGGCCGCAAGCCGCACCGCCACCTCCTCCGCGCACGCCTCCGCCCCGCTCCGCAGGGGGGAGAGGAACGCGGAGAGGACAACGACACGCTGTTTCACAGTACGGAATGGAAAATTGAAAATGGACAACGCACAATGACCGTCATTGTACATTGTAAATTGCCCATTCTACATTTCCCATTCACGCGCTCTGCGACATCAATGCAAACAAATCTTGGTACTGCTTCCCCACCGCCTCCCAGCTGAAGTGCTCCTGGATCCGCTGCCGCGCCGCCTGCCCCATGGCCCGCCGCTTGGCGGGGTCCTCAAGCAACCGGCGAACGTGCGCCGCCAGGGCTTCTCGGTCCCCGGGCGGGAAGAGGAGCCCGGAGACGCCGTTCTGGAGGAGGAACCGGTTCCCGCCCACGTCGGTTGCTATGCACGCGCAGCCGCTCGCCATGGCTTCCATGAGGGCGTTACTGAGCCCCTCGCTGTGGCTGGGAAGAACAAAGATGTCCGTCCCGGCCAGTACCGCCGGAATGTCGTCCCGCAAGCCGGTGAACGCCACGTCCCGCTCGTACCGCCGCACGAGCGGGTGGCCGTCCCGGTACCAACCAACTACTTGCAGCTTGAGGCGGGAATGGCTCTTTTTGAGCGGCACAACCGCTTCAAGGAAGTCATCGACGCCCTTGATGGACTCCAGCCGACCGACGTATGTGACAGTGATCGCAGCGGAATCTGACCACTGACCACGGACTACCGACCACTGTGCCGGATCGATCCCGGTAGGAATCACTTGGCTCTTCCCAGCAAGGCCAAGCCGCCTCAGGAGCCGCTCCGGCTGCGGATGGAAGAACACGATTCTGGCAGCGCACAGCAGGATCAACCACCCCAGCGTCCACGCATAGATGGCCGCGGCAATTTTGGGCAACCTGCCGCGCGGCCACCACGTCATGCCCACCAGGGCGTCCGTGAGCAGAATCACCCGCCGCCCCCGGAGCGCCAGGGAGAGGACGGACAGGGACGTCCAGAACAGAATCTTATTTACCACCACGATATCCGGCTGCTCCGACCGGATGAGCGCCCGCACGCGGCGGGAGAAGCCCCAGGCGATCCCATAGTTCCACGGATCGGGCAGGAAGAAGTCCCGGAAACGGTGAATGGCCAGCGTAGCCGAGACACGCTCTCCCCCCGTCTCCGCCCCCATGCAGGCCATGATGACCCGGAAGCCCAGCCGCTGCCACAGTTCCGCCAGTTTCACCGAGCTCACCATCCAGCGGTGCTGCTCCTGCCAGTAGGGGGAGATAAGGAGGATCTTCACGGAGCGGTCAGAAGCGAGTGGTCAGTGATCAGTATGAGGAAAAAATCCACACCTGGCCACTGACCCCTGACCACTGATCACTCTTCTGTGGAACTCTCATCCTGCGCCAAGCCGGCCTCTCTCAGCGCAATTTCCCTGACCAACTTGGCCTGCCGCTCTTCCAGCTCCTCCAACCGGATGACCAGGTAGAACACCATGAAGAAGAGGATGCCCAGGAACGTCACGACCACCGCGTTTTCCCGGTCGGCAACCCCCGTCAGGGCAGAGAGCGTGGTGAGGAGGTCCGGCAGGAGCGCAATGAGCGCCACCAATCCCCAGAAGAACGTCCAGAGCAGCGCTTCCCACACCGTCTTCTTGCCCCGCCGCACCAGCCCCCACGCGTACGCGACCGCGACCAGGGACAGGAGCGGCGCGATGATCTGGTAGGGGGTGAGAGACATGACGCGAATGTTGAATAGCGAATGGCGAATGTGGAATACCGATGGGGTTCGACATTCGACATTCTATAGTCGATATTCGATCCTACAATAGCCAGAACTACCGGAGGAACGACCGCAAGAGGATCTTCAGCGCCGTCTTCACCCCCGTGGCAAAGGACTGGCCTTTGGCCAACGTGT
>CAZRUI010000001.1:47032-52778 GCA_964603225.1 uncultured Candidatus Peribacteria bacterium
ATCTTCAGCGCCGTCTTCACCCCCGTGGCAAAGGACTGGCCTTTGGCCAACGTGTACTCCGAGTACACCACCTTGGTGGGCACCTGGGCGATGCGCCAGCGGCGCAGCACGGACTCCCGGACAAGCTCGCTGCAGTACTCAAACCCCCTAAGGCGCAGGTGGACCTCCTTGAGGGCGCGCGGACCGAACACCTTGAACCCCGCCTGGCTATCTGACACCCATCGGCCGGAGGCGATGAACGTGATGAGGTTCCCGATCGCGTTGAACGCCCGCCGGATCCGAGGGATGCTGTTGCGCCGCCGTCCCGCAGCCGCGCCAAAGCGGTTGGCGAACACAAAGTCCGCCTGACCGGCAAGCACCGGCGCCAGCATGGCGGGAATGTCCTCAGGATCATGCTGCCCGTCAGCATCCAGCGTGACCACGATCTCCGCCTGGAGCCGCCGCGCGGCCGCGAGTCCCGTCATGGTGGCAGCACCCGCCCCGCTGTTCTGGCGGTGGCGGACCACCAGCGCGCCCGCCGCTTCCGCGACCGCACCCGTGGCATCCGTGGAGCCGTCATCCACCACGATCACGCGGTCTGCATGCCGCAGCGCACCCCGCACCACGTCCGCCACGCGCGTGGCTTCATTGTAGGCCGGGATGACGGCGACAGTCATGGGAATTGAGAATGAGGAATGGAGAATGGAGAATGATGGGAAGCTGATCCGCTTGCAGGATAACTGCCGCAATGATCAATTCTCAATTTTCAATTACCAATTTGCAGTAGAGGCGCCCCGTGGAACTTCCCTCCTACGGCGCGGCCACCGCGCCGGTGCCGCTTCCCGGCGTCTCCGGCAGCGTGATGAACGCCACCCCCGCCTGCGGGTCATTCACCCGGATATTGTTTGGACCGATCACGGGCGAGTTGGCGAAGTCCAGGAACGCGTTCACCTTCTGATGCAGAGTGCCATTGGGGTTACTCTCGATCGTAGCCGTGTTCGTGTCAAAGATCATGCTGTTGAAACCGAGCGCATTGAGGCGACGAAGCGTGAGCTCCGGGTCCCGCTCCTGGAAGAGGCAGTTGAAGAAGTCAAGCTGGTTATCCGCGTTACCGATGATCTCCAGGTTCTTGGGGATGAAGTACGGGATAAACGTGCCCATGCGGTAGAGGTACGGCCGCTCCGGCATGCCCTCATGCCGCTCCACTACCACCTGCCGGATATCGTCATACCAGGGAATGGTACGCTCCTCCATGACACGGGCGGATACCTTGCCCATGGGATACTCATAGAGGTTCTGCTGCATCTCAAGCTGCCAAGCGCGCATGCCAAGCGCCACCAGGACGGAGAGCCCAATCAGTACGCCGGCGAGCCAGCGGCTCCACACGTTCGGCGCGTAGCGCACCAGGGCCTCCAGACCGAGCGCGAGACCCAGGAACATGCCGATGCCGTACCACGGCACGCCGTTGGCCAGGAACACCCACTGTACGACCAGCAGCAGCGTGGCGATGAAGAGCGCCCGGAGCCACCGCTCCCGCCGCCGCCAGAAGGATGGCAGGAGGAGGAGCAGCGGGAAGAGCAGGAGGGCGGGCAGCTCTGTCACGTAGTAGCCGGCGGCATCCAGGTTCATGACGCTCCGCCACGGGAGACCCAAGTAGTGGCGCCAGCCGGGCGTGTTGCCCCAGTAGCGGTCCAGCTCCTCCTGCAGCGCGGTGCCCTTGCACATGGGACTGTTTGGATCCAAAGCCAGCCCCTCTGGCAGGACGCGTACGCGATCAGAGGGGGTGCGGCCGGCGGCAGGATCCACGATGAACTCCGGTGAGATCCGGTTGGGCGCGCCCAGCACCAGGCGGGGGATGACGTTCCCGCTCAGGATGTTGTTGTGCAGCACCCACGGCGCAATGGAGACGAGGAACCCCAGGACGAACAGGCCGATCGACCGCCCGAGCCGCCGCCAGTTCCCGCCTGCCCGGATGCCCAGGACGATGAGGACCAGCGCCACTAGCACCGCTCCGCCGCCAAGCGCGTTCTGGGAAACCAGATCCGCACTGCCCGTCACGCGCTCCAGCACGCGGGCGAGGACCAGGATGCCGCGCACGGTGAAGATGCCCAGGCTCAGGAACCAGCCCGCCAGGTAGCCCCACCACCCCAAGTACCCCCCCAAGATGAGAGTGATGGCCGCCATGAGCACCATGGCCGCCGTGGCCTTCACGCCAAAGGCAAAGCCGCAGAAGACGCCGGCCAAAAGCAGCCAGCGCCCGTCGATCGCGGATGGGGCACCGGCCCCCTCCTCCGCCTCTCCCGCGCCGCCGTCAGACGGCCGGAAGAGCGGCAGGAAGACGCAGAGGAGCGCCAGCGCCCCCAGCGCGAACACCGCGTTGTCCACCTTCATGTCCGCAAAGGAGAAGTGCCCCACGAGCGGCAGGAGGTAGTACAGCAGTGCGGCCAGGATGCCGCCGCCCGCCCCCAAAAACGCCCGTCCAAACCCCCACACCGTAAGGACCGCCAGAAGCCCCGCCAGCCAGTTTACCTGCATGGCGGCCGTGGCGCCAAAGGGATTGTCATATCCAAAGAGGAGGAACCCCAGTGAGGTGAGGTACTCCCACTGGAACGCCGGCAGGAGCGGGATGAATCGCCCGTAGCTCACCAGGAGCCGCGGCCGGTTCACATAGCTCCCCAGGTCATCCCAGCCGATGGGGAACGGCCGGATGACGGTGAGGAAATTGAGCGCCAGGTAGCTGAGGAGCAGCCAGACCAGGAAGACGCGCAGGTGTCCGCGCCCAAGACGCGCTTCCCACTGTGCCGCGTGGAGTTGCCGGAGCCAGTGCCGCGTATGGGGATACAGCACGGCCGGTACCAGCAGAAAGAGCCCCCAGCCTGCCCATGCGGTGTAGATGCCGGCCACAGCCAGCGCCCACAGCAGGGCCATCCAGCCGCACGCGCCAAGACCCAGGCTCAGGAGCGCCTCAAGCCACCGTTGCTCCGTCTGGTGGCGGAAGAGCCGGAGGAGCGCCCGGCCAAGGATCAGGAACTCCCAAGCCAGCAGGAGGAGGAACAGGAACTGAGATCCCACATGCCGGATGAACGCACCCTGCAGGCACCCGCCGGTGAGGGCGAATGCCGGAATGCCCTGATACTGCGCGGGACGCAGGCAGCCTGCGTCCCGCAGGTGATCAAAATTCTCGCGCAGCGCCTCCATGGTCTGCTCGGATGCGCCCCGGTAGATCTGCGGCGTGGGCTCAAAGACGTAGCGCACCGGAACGCCGTCCAACCGGTTATAGCTCAGCGCCAGGAAGACGCCCCACACCATGGCCAGAAAGAGGAGGATCAACTGCCACGGACGGAGCGTGACAGACTGCGGCCACCGCTCCTCCCTGAACCAACGGAGCCCCAGCCACACGGCATAGGCGATCAGAGACAGGACAAGGTACGTCAAAAGCGGTGCCAGCTGCCCGATCGTATGACTCAAGAAATCCGCAAATCCCAGTACCCCGCGGCAGAAGAGCGCGCCTGCATCGCAGGAACCGTTGAGCGCTGACTGCCCTGCTTCAGAGAGGAGCACGCCCGCGTGCGGGGGAGACCCCAGGTACACGAACAGCGTGAATGCCCCCCATAGCACCAGGATCACGGTGAAGACGAGAGACAGGATGCGTGTCCGATCAGAGCGTTGTTCCATGGCGGCCATGGTAGGGGGAAAGCGTGCGGGGGGAAAGCGCGGCCATGGCGAGTTGCTGATTGCTGGTTTGTAGTTTTTGGTTATGGGAGAAGTGCCGGAGCGTGAAAACCTGCCAAACAAACAACCAAAAACTCATCGATCGGCCCAGAAATGTCGTCTACCATTCCTCTCCATGCTCAACGTGGAAGCCATCCGGCGGCAGTTTCCCATTCTCCGGCAGACGTTCGGCGGACAGCCGCTCACGTACTTGGACACCGCCGCCACTGGCCAGAAGCCCGCCGCGGTGCTGGACGCCATGCGCGCGTTCTACGAGCAGGCGAACGGCAACGCCCACCGCGGCATGCACGCGCTGGCGGACGCAGCCACGGAAGCACTGGAGAGCGCCCGCGCAACCGTGCAGGGGTTCTTGCATGCGGCGCACGCGGAGGAGATCATCTTCACCAAGAACGCCACGGAAGCCATGAACCTGGTGGCCCAGAGCTACGGCCAGATACTGGGACCGGATGACGCCGTGGCCGTGAGTATCCTGGAGCACCACTCCAATCTGGTTCCCTGGCTCCAGCTGCGCGACCGCCGGGGGGTTGCGCTGCGCTGGGTCGATTGCGATGACCAAGGCCGACTGCAGATGTCGTCACTGCAGACCGCGCTGGCCGATGGCCGCGTGAAGCTCCTGGCGATAACAGCACAGAGCAATGTCACGGGCACGCGGCCCGCCATAGGCCCAATCGCAGAGGCCGCGCACGCGGCGGGCAGCCTGGTACTGGTGGACGCCGCCCAGTACGTGGCCCACCACCCCATGGACGTGCGAGGGTGGGACTGCGATTTTTTGGCCTTCTCCGGCCATAAGATCTACGGCCCGCTCGGCATCGGCGTCCTGTACGGCAAGCGTGATCTCCTGCGGCGGATGCCCGCGTTCCTGGGCGGCGGCGGCATGGTCCAGATGGTGACTATGAACGGCTTCACGCCCGCGGACCTGCCGGCCAAACTTGAAGCCGGCACGCAGCCACTTGCGGAAGCCGCGGGACTGGCGGCGGCTCTGCGCTGGCTCACGCAGCATGCCTGGGAAGACATTGCCCGGCATGAGCAGTCGCTTATGGCCCATGCGCTTGAGGAACTCAGGAAGATCCCCGGCCTCCGCATCATCGGCCCCGAGGATCCGTCGGAACGATCGGGTTGTGTCAGTTTTGCGATCGATGCCATTCACCCGCACGATCTCACGGACGTCCTGAGCCAGCATGGCATCTGCCTCCGCGCCGGCCACCACTGCGCGGAGCCGCTGCACGCGCGGCTGGGCCTCACGGCCACCAGCCGCCTGTCCGTGGGGATCTACACGGAAAGAGCGGAGATCGACCGGCTGGCCCGGGCCATCCCTCAAGTCCTGGCACGCCTGCGCGGCTGAGGCGCCGCTTCCGCGGGCTCAGGCTCGTCCGGCGTGAAGATGTCCCGGAACTTCTTCCGCATGGCCCTGATACGGCTGCACATCTGGATATCACTGCAGTAGCAGGCTTCCAGGTTCACCAGTACGATATTGGCGTACATGCGGCCGCGTCTCAGCGCGGCTCGCCGTGCCTCCCGATCAGCCGGGCCGGGGGCGCGCGGTCCAAAATCCCGCTCGAACTGATCCTGCACGGCCTCGATCTCCCGGAGAAGCGCCTGCGCCACGCCGGGGGGCGGCAGGGTATCCTGCAGATTGAGTGGCTGGAAAAAGGGCTGATATTCCGGCCGGTCCTCTGGCAGAGTGACAGCGGACATAGTGTAACTATACCACTCTTTTTGTGGATATCTACGCCGAGCAGATCCTGGACCACTACCGGCACCCTCGGCGGAAAGCCGCTCTCATGGAGCCAACGGTCAGCCATGAGGAGGTGAACGCCGCCTGCGGCGACCGGATCACGCTCCAACTGACGATCGAATCCGGCCGCGTCACGGACCTGGGCTGGACCGGTGACGGCTGCGCGGTGAGCCAGGCCGGGATGTCGCTCCTGTCGGAGGAGCTCATCGGCAAATCGATCGATGAGCTGGACCAGATCACCCGCGCGGACATTGAGACACTCCTCGGCGTGCCGATCGGCGCCCGGCGCCAGAAGTGCGC
>CAZRUI010000002.1:0-39406 GCA_964603225.1 uncultured Candidatus Peribacteria bacterium
GCGCCCCCTGTAATAAGTATTTTCATGCTCTCTATGATAGAGAAAAATAGATGAAGACAAGAAAAAACTCCCCGAAAATCGAGGAGTTTTTTCTTGAAAATATACTATTCAGCAGATTCAGCTTTTGTTGCTTTTTTTGCCTTCTTTGCGACTGGAGCATTCTTTGCTTTGACTTCTTTGAGACGAGCTGATTTTCCTTCGAGACCACGAACGTAGCGGATATTTTTGCGATTGACCTTGTACTGACGAATAACAGTCACGGCTTCAACAGTAGGACAAGAAACTGGGAAAGTTTTCTCAATTCCGAGACCACCTGATACACGACGTACTGTGTATGTCTTTTCACCATGAGTCTTACCTCCAGTGCGGATAACGACACCTTCGAATTTCTGAACACGAGATTTGTCTCCTTCAGTAATGCGCTGAGAGACTTCTACCTGCATACCAGTACGAATTTCTGGGAATTCTTTCTTACCAGCAGCGAGATTTTGGATATGTGCGATGAGTTTTGCGTCCATAAAAGAAATAAAGTAAAATAAGTATTAGAAGAAACGGCGATAATCGTATGCCTGAGATTCAGCCTTGAAACGGCGGAGAAGCTCGAGAATAACACCAACAACGATAATAAGACCTGATCCTGAGATAAGGAAATCTATCTGAGCGATATCGAGTGCTGGGATATTATTTGCTTTGAGCATGTTATTGACGAGTGTCGCAACATAAGGGAAAACCGCGATGATGGCGATGAATCCTCCTCCGAAAAAGTTGAGATGATTTGAGACATTGCGGAGATAGTCAGCTGTCTGACGACCTGGACGAATACCAGGAATATAACCACCACGTTTCTGGATACCTTCTGCTACTTCCTTTGTATCAAATGTGATAGAGAGATAGAAATATGAAAACCCGAGAACAAGTGCTACAAAGATGAGAACAAACCACCATGTTGGAGCATTTGGATTAAAGACTTGTACCATGAGATTCGCAGCACTTCTGACAAATTCTGGCATACCAGCGCTACGAATAGAAATAGCCTGACCCATGATATATGGGAAAGTCACAAGCGACATGGCAAAGATAATCGGAACCATACCAGCCTGACTGACACGAATCGGGAAATATGAACGCTCATCACGACCAGTACGTGTATAGACGAGAGGGATGCGTCGGTAGCCTTCTGTGAATCTGATAATGATATAGATCACGATAAGAGTTGCAACGAGAAGAGCGATAAATGGAAGTATTTGTGTGACAATAGAGCCAATAGAGCCAGACCATACTACAGTACCGAGTTGTGTCGCGATACGGCTTGGCACATCCGCGAGAACACCCGCGAAGATAATCATAGAGATACCGTTACCGATACCTGACTCATTGATTTGTTCACCGAGCCACATGAGAAAGACGGTACCAGCAGTGATAATCGTCATCATTGAAAGGAGGTTTCCCCAATCAGATGTATCAACAATAGGTGTCCCCTGAACGAGACTATTGAGGAGGAGAATCATACCGTAACTCTGGATAAATGCGAGAGGCACAGTGAGGATACGTGTGTAGGTATTGATTTTCTTCTGGCCTTGTGCTCCTTCTTTTTTGATCTCTTCGAGTTTTGGGACAACAACTGTGAGGAGCTGGAGAATGATCGAAGCGTTGATGTATGGAGAGAGACCCATGAGGATAATCGAGAATCGCTCGAGACTACCACCCATGAGAGAGCTAAAGAAAGCAAGTCCTGGCTGAGCAGAAAATACACTTCTCATGCTCGCAAGAGAATCTGTCGAAACACCTGGAACAGGAATAACTGAGAGGAGTTTATAGATGACAATGAGACCCAGAGTAAGACCTATCTTCTTTCGGAGACTTGTAGAACGGAGGATTTGTTTCCAGGAATTCTTCATAACAATGAATATGATTATGCAACGAGGTTAAGTGTTCCTCCTGCTTTTTCGAGGCTCTTTTTCGCTGTCTCACTCGCAGCATGAACTGAGAGAGTCACGGCCGTTGTGAGTTCACCACCTGAGAGGAGTTTTACGCGAGGTGATTGACCACGAACGTATCCAGCCTCAATAAGTGTATCAATGGTGATTTCTTTTTTACCAGCATCAGCGAGTTGTTGGACGTCACTGAGTTGGAGTACTGCAAATGGAGTCTTGGCAGAGTATGCACCTCCACGAAGTTTTGGGAGACGCATGTGAAGAGGAGTCTGTCCACCTTCGAAAAGAGGGTGAATCTTTTTTCCTGTTCGAGCCTTTTGTCCTTTACAACCGCGGCCACAGAACCCACCTTTTCCAGATGAAGATCCACGACCAAGTCGTTTTGATGTGGTGCGAGATGCAGCACGAGGACGAAGAGTAGAATGATTTAGCATACAGCGAGAGTTTAATAAGTGAAATTGATTTTATCTATTTTTTACGTTTTGTATATATTATTTTGTCTGGTACATTTTGAGGGCTTCCATAGTTGCGTACGCTGTTGTGATAACGTTACGACCACCATGACGTTTTGAGAGGATATTTTGGCAACCAGCGAGTTCGAGAATACGACGTGCAGAACCACCTGCGATGATACCAGTACCCTCTTTTGCTGGGTGAATCATGATTTTTACAGATTTGAACTTGGTATTTACTTGGTATGGAACGGTTCCGTTTTGGAGAGGAACTTTGATGAGATGTCGTTTTGCAGAATTGACAGCTTTTTCAACCGCAACAGATACTTCACCTGCTTTACCAAGTCCGAAACCAACACGACCATTTCGATCACCGATGACGACAGCAGCACGGAATCGGAGCTGACGACCACCACTCGTGACTTTTGTCACACGACCGACTTCGAGAAGTACTTCTTCGAATTCTTTTTTTACTGGTTCAAAACCAGATTTACCATCGCGACGATTGTCACGACGTCCGCCACGGTCGTCACGACGTCCGCGACCACCACGTTCACCACGAGGTGCCGGAGCAGTTGTTTCAGTCGTAGCTTCTGGAGCTTCGTTTGTAGTTGGAGTTGTAAGTGTCTCTTCTGACATAAATAAAAAGATTAAAATATGAGGCCACCTTCTCGAGCTGCATCTGCGAGAGCTGCAACACGACCGGTATAGATAAATCCGCCTCGATCAAAAACAACAGTCTTGATTCCAGCAGCTTGAGCTTTTTTTGCGACTTCAGCACCGACTTTTTGAGCGCGCTCGATCTTAGTTCCCTTTTTGATTTCTGTGTCATGAGCAGACGCGATGGTCCGACCAGCAACATCATCAATGAGTTGTGCATAGATATATGCATTTGATCGATAGACTGCGAGTCGAGGACACGTAGCAGTACCACTGATACGAGCTCGTATTCGTTTGTGTCGGTTGTATCGTTTTTCGTGAGAAGTGAGAGTCATAGTAGAAAATATTAAGCTTTAGCACCTGTTTTACCTGCCTTACGACGGACGTATTCGTCGACGTATCGGATTCCTTTTCCTTTGTATGGTTCAGGAGTCTTCACAGCACGGATTTTAGCAGCAAATTCACCAACCTGTTGTGCATCAATACCAGAAATGTGAAGAACGTTTGGATTCTGAGCATCTTGTACGAGTGCTACGTCAGCTGGGATATCGAGTGTTACTTTGTGTGAGAAACCAACTGCGAGAGTGATTTTTTTACCTGTTACTTCACATCGGTAACCAACACCCTGGATCTCGAGAGATTTTTTAAATTCTCCTGCGACACCCTTGAGTTTGCTCTGGATGAGAGCCCAAGAGAGACCCCATTGTGCAAAATCTTTTCTCTCAGTCGCTGTAGATGTAAGAAGAAGAGTATTACCTTCTAGTTTTGCATTCACAACAGATGGGAGTGTGTAGTCGAGTTTTCCTTTTGGTCCTTGAAAGACGAGTGTCGAACCATCGAGGGTTGCAGTAACACCAGCAGGAAATGTAATAGGTTTTTTAGCGAGTCGTGACATATAGAAAATTAATAAACTTCTCCGATAACCTCTCCACCGACATTGAGAGCACGTGCTTCGTAGCCAGTGATTACGCCTTTTGGAGTTGAGATAATATAGATACCAGCACCATTTCGAGATTTCTTGATAGCGGTAGAACCAACATACACACGGTGGCCAGGAGTACTGACACGGCGGAATGTAGGGATCTTTCGATGACGAGAATTATCGAGAGTGATAGTAATGGTTTTTTTGACATCTCCTTCGACGGCAAAATCAACGATATACTTATTTTTCTTGAAGATAACCAAGATTCTCTCTTTCAGAGTAGAATATGGGACAACAAGTGACTCATGTCCGCGAACGAGAGCGTTCGAGAGTGAGACGAAAAGATCAGATATAGAATCAGTAGACATAAGAAGAATTAAATTACCAGCTAGATTTACGAACTCCGAGGATTTCACCTTTGTTGACACGTTCGCGGAGCTCAATACGAGAGAGACCGAAGCGACCGATGACACCTCGACGACGACCTGTCACAATACATTGTGAGTAGATACGTGTTGAGAATGTTACTTTTTGGCCATTCGCCTTCTGACGTGCTGCGCGGAGCTTGCGTCGATTACATTTTGAGATAAGTGCTTTGCGAGTCATAGAGATTATTTATGAAATGGGAAACCAATATTTTGGAGGAGGAGAAGCGAGTCCTCAGGAGATTGTGTTTTTGTAACAACTGTAATCTGCATACCGTGAGTCTTGATCACATCATCTTGGACGATTTCTGGGAAGAGTGTTTGTTCTTTGAGACCGAGGTTAAAGTTTCCTGTCTTATCGATGCTCTTTGGTCGGAGACCCTGGAAGTCACGAACACGTGGGAGGACGACATTGATGAGCTTCTCGAGGAAGTCAAACATACGTTCACCACGGAGTGTGACGGTGAGACCAACTGCGAGACCTTCACGGAGTTTGAAATTCGAAATAGCTTTTCGTGATTTTGAGAGAACTGGTTTCTGGCCAGTGATGAGTGTGAGGTGCTTCTCAAAGAGTGAGTAGTCTTTTTGACCACCAGTCACGAGAGAACCGATACCCATGTTCACGACTACTTTCTCGAGACGAGGAAGTGCGTTTACATTCTTCTTCAACTCTTTTGCGAGCTTTGGAAGAACAGTCGATGTATAGTGTTTGCGGAGAGACATAAAAAGGAGAGAAATTAATCGATAGCTTTACCTGATTTTTTAGAAATACGAGTTGTTTTTTTGCCCTGCTCGATGCGAACACGAGTTGGCTTCTTCGAAGATGGATCGATGAGCATAACATTTGAAACGTGAATTGGTTTCTCAAATTGTACTTTTTGTCCTGGAGTAGTTCCCTGCTTCTTCACGTGTTTTGTGACGATATTGACACCTTCTACGATAACCATCTGTTCTTTTGGGAATGCACGAAGAACTTTTGCTTCAACTGGTGTGCGTTTTTCAACACCATCTTTATTCTTCTCAACGCGGAAACGGTTTTTTCCTGCGATGATACGAACGATGTCTCAAGTGTGGATTTTCATAATAATAAGTATTAATTCGATTAGATAACTTCTGGAGCCTTACTGATAATAGCCTTGAAACGCTTGTCACCTCGGAGCTCTCGGAATACTGGACCGAAAACACGAGTTCCCTGTGGTTCACCTTTGTCATTGACGATAACACATGCGTTGTCATCAGAACGAACAGTTGATCCATCAGCACGTTTTACTGGACGAGTTGTACGGATAACAACAGCACGAACAACAGTATGCGCCTTGACCTGACCATCTGGTTCTGCATCTTTCACAGAACAGACGATGATGTCACCTACACGAGCATAGCGATGACGTGTTCCTTTTGGGATGTTGAAACAGAGTACTTCTTTAGCACCTGTGTTATCAGCGACGACGAGTCTTGTTTCTTTTTGTATCATAGTAAGGAAAAATTAGAGTGGCTTTTTAGATGACTTTCCAACAAACTGTTTTTGAGCGAGGAGCTGTTTCTTCGATTGTGACAATCATACCTTCTTCGAGAGGAGTTTCTGCGTGAGCGTGAAACTTCTTTGAAACCGGGATATCCTTGCCATATTTCGCATGCTTGAGGTATTCAGTTACTTTGATAGTAACAGTGCCTTGCATTTTTGTAGATGTAACAGTACCTGTTTTAGTTCTTCGCATATTATTTTGACTTATTAAGTTGAGTGAGATGACGAGCTACTGCCTTGCGAGCTTCGCGGAGTTTGTGTACTTCCTTGAGTTCTCGGAGAGAGTGCTTCATCTTGAGAGAGAAAAGCTCTGCACGGAGACTCTTGAGGTCACCACCCTGAGCCTTCTTAGGTGCTTCAGTTTTTTTTGCAGGTTTTGTAGTTTTTTTAGTAGGCATAGTCGAGAGAGAAATTAAGCAGCAAGAGCAAGAAGTGAAGAGCTATCAATAATAGTTGTTTTGAGAGAGAGTTTCGCACCAGCAAGTGTGAATGCTTCACGAGCGAGAGCGTCAGAGACACCATCGATTTCGAAGATCATTGTTCCAGCTGGGACAGAAGCATGGTAGTATTCTACGCCACCCTTTCCTCAACCCATTGGAACTTCGAGAGCTTTCTTGGTAAATGGTTTGTGTGGAAAAACACGGCACCATACTTTACCTCCACGTTGGAGTGTATGAGCAATAGTTTTTCGAGCTGCTTCGATTTCACGAGCAGTGAGAAAACCTGATGACATCGCCTTGAGACCGTATGATCCGTGAGCGAGCATAAAGCCAACAGTCGCATTCCCCTTCTGGGTTCCGCGCATAGCTTTTCGATATTTTGTTCGTGCTGGTTGTTGCATAAGACCTAAATTAAATTATTCGTGATTAGTTGTTAGTAACGTCACCCTTGTAAATCCATATCTTGAGACCGATGATACCGTACATAGTGAGAGCATGCTCTACAGAGTAATCAATCGATGCCTTGATAGTTTGAGTTGGGATATTTCCTTCCTTGTAGACTTCATGACGAGCGATTTCAGCACCTCCGATACGACCAGAGATACGGATCTTGATACCTTTTGCACCTTTTTCCATAGCTTTCGTGATAGCTTGTTTGATAACACGACGGTATGGGAGACGACGCTCGATCTGACGACCGATGCTGTCACCAACGAGTGTTGCGTGAACATCAGGATTTTTGATTTCTTTGACGTCTACATTGACTTTCTTTCCGTAGAGAGCCATGAGCTTCTTCTGGAGTTTTGTGAGATTCTCACCATTCTTACCGAGGATAAGAGCTGTACGAGAAGTGTAGATGATAACACGGAGACCGGTATCACTGTGAGTGATAGTGACGTGACCAACTGGGAGACCTTTGAAAAATTTTCGAACGAGGTCACGGATGATAACATCCTGTTGGATAGCGGCTGTGTATTCTGCTTTATCATAGTATCCAGTAGATGCCCAAGAGCGGGTTACTCCGATACGCCAAGAGATGGGGCTGACTTTGTGTCACATAAGAGAGAAGTTTTAGATATTATTTGTGAGAGAGTTCGAGAAATACATGACTCGTATGCTTGAGGATACGGTGACTGCGACCACGACCAACTGGACGTGCACGCTTGTATGTAGGACCCTGAGCAATTGAGAGTGTATGAATCATGAGATCATCTTTTGAAGCTCCGTCATTATGTGTTGCATTTGCAGCAGCACTGAAGAGAACTTTGTAGAGGATTTCACTT
The DNA here is from genome assembly GCA_964603225.1 of uncultured Candidatus Peribacteria bacterium. Lineage (GTDB taxonomy): Bacteria > Patescibacteriota > Gracilibacteria > BD1-5 > JAGOOR01 > JAGOOR01. The sequence goes on from CAZRUI010000002.1 coordinate 7,642, forward strand.
CCTTTTTTTGGGAAAAGTCGGAGCATCGCGAGACCATCGTTGACTGATTTTCCTCGTACGAGGTTAGCGACAACACGGAGTTTTTTTGGAGAGATGCGGGCGTTTTTGAGAGTAGCTTTCATAGTTTTGGAAATTAAGCAGCAGCAACAGCCTTACCAGCATGTTTGATAAATTTACGTGTCGGTGCGAATTCGCCGAGACGGTGACCTACCATGTCTTCTGTGACAAACACTGGTGTATGTTCTTTTCCGTTATGAACACCGAATGTGTGACCAACAAAATCAGGGTGAATCACAGAGGCACGAGCCCATGTCTTGATAACACTTTTTTTACCAGTTGTATTGAGAGCTGAAACCTTTTTCATGAGGTGCTCTGGGACAAACAATCATTTTTTGAGACTACGTGACATAGTTATGAAGCTGAAGAATTAGAAGAGACAATAGAACCTCGCTTATCAGTTGCGATCCATCGGTTTGTACGTTTGTTTTTACGAGTCTTCACACCGAGAGCTGGTTTACCCCATGGAGTCGTAGGTTGACGACCGATAGATGTATGACCTTCTCATCCTCCGTGTGGGTGGTCTACAGGGTTCATCGATGTACCGAGGTTGTGCGGACGACGACCTTTCCAACGACTACGACCAGCTTTACCAACAACGATTTGATTGTGATCGATATTGCTGACGACACCGACTGTTGCGAAACATTCTTTGTGGATGTATCGTACTTCACCTGAATTGAGTTTGATTTGTGTATAGTCACCTTCTTGAGAAACGATCTGAGCACCTGCACCAGCAGAACGAACTGCTTGAGCACCTTTACCGATGATGAGCTCTACATTGTGAACAAAGAGACCTGCAGGGATGTTACCAATTTTGAGACGGTTACCAGCGACAGGTTTTGCATTTGCTGAAGTGATAATAGTGTCACCAACATTCATAGTTGAGTGAGCAACGACATAACGATGTTCTCCATCTGCATCTTTTACGAGAGCGATAAATGCTGATCGGTGTGGATCGTATTCGATAGTCTGAACAACTGCTGGGACATCCATTTTTGCAAATCGGAAGTCAACGATACGGAGACGACGCTTGTGTCCACCACCACGGAATCGTGATGTCGTACGACCAAGAGAGTTACGACCACCAGTACTCTTGTGAGCTGTTGTGAGTTTTTTAAATGGTTTGTCTGTTGTGAGTTCAGCAAAAGCGTTTCCAGACATTCCTCGTCGGCCGTTTGTAGTAGGTTTGTAGAGTTTAATAGCCATAATTAGTCTTTAGTATGAAGTTTAGCAAGCTGAGTAATAGGTTTGTCGAGAGTGACGTATGCTTTTTTGAAAGCAGCACGACGACGAATCTGACCCTTGCGACCATTTCGGACTTTTGAATAGTTTTTTGCAATCTGAACAGATGATACAGAGCGATCATAGAGTTCAGAAAATGCTTTTTTGATGTCAGTCTTTGTTGCATCATTTGCTACACGGAATGTGTAGACATTACCAGTCTCGAGCATACGAGATTTGTGTGATTCAACTGGTCAGAGGATAACGTTGTAGATATTCATAGAATTATGCGTTGAAGTGAGAAGAAAGAGTCTGAAGTGCATCCTTGGTAAATACACAGTAGTCATACTTGAGAATCTCAGCAGGGCTTGCGTGAGTCACGACATCGACGTGTGTACCGTGGAGATTTGAGAGACCGAGGATTTTCTTTGATTCAGCTGCAGAGACGAATACGAGTGCTGTATTCTCTTTTGTGATATCAGCAAAAGCTTTTGCCATAACTGATGTTTTTGCATCGATTTTGTCGATAGTACGGATCTTACCTTCTTGAGCTTTGAGTGTGAGAGCAGATGCGAGACCGAGACGACGTTCTTGAGCATTCATGCTGATTTGGAAATTAGCATTGCTGCGAGGACCAAATGCGACACCACCACCTTTACGAGAAGGAGAACGGTTACTACCCTTACGAGAAGCACCTGCACCTTTTTGTTTTGTGAGCTTGCGAGTAGAACCACGACGAGCACTACGGCTGAGTGTGTGAGCTATTGGAAAACGACCATTGTGATTCTGGAGAATCATGAGTTGAGCGAGAACACCGAGATGAGGAACGATACCAAAGAGTGATACGTCGAGTGTGTCTGGAGTTGGAGTAGAGAGAGCAGTCATAGTTGAGAGCGATTATCGGATGGACGATTAGAATGCGAGGTAAACAAATGTATTCATCGCTCCTGGTACTGGTCCTCGGAGAGCAACGATGTTATTTTCACGATCGATGAGCTCGACTGGAACAGAAGCAAGAGTGACTGTTTTATTACCGTGACGACCGTGCATTTTCTTACCAGGTTTTGTACGACGTGGTTTACGAGTACCGATAGAACCAAGTGCTCGGTGAAATTTTGAACCGTGTCCACCAGGACCTCCGGCAAAATTCCAACGCTTCATAGCACCAGTGAAACCTTTACCTTTTGAGACAGATGTGAGCTTGACTGCTGCGACACCTTCGAGCGTACCGACGTCGAGAGCATCACCAACATTCATAGCAACAGCTGCATCGTATGGTACTTCTTTTCGTTTTACTGTTTTACCTTTTTTGTTTTTTGCATCGAGAACGAGTGCTGAATAACCATCTTTTTCAGCTGTTTTGATTTGAGCGACAGAGAGTTGAGGAACACGAAGAAGTGTTACTGGGACGAGAGTATCGCCGCGAGCAATCTGCGTCATTGATATTTTTTGTGCAACGAGTCCAGACATATAAAAGAAAAATGAGGCGCTTACGGACATCTCGTGAGATGAAGTATAAGGGCCAAACTAGGAAATGATTCACTCCTGTTACCAGAAGGAAAACGTCGGAAGTATAAAAAGAAGAAAGCAATTGTCAAAAGATTTTTTTATGTTTTGTAAAGTCTCTAAAAATCATCAAAAACCTGAGTACAAAAATTATGGGTTTAAATTTTAGTTAAATTTTCTGTCTCCCCAAAAATCCCTAGCAAAGAGGCTCTTGACATGCGGCAATTTTCAATATCCTTTGCGCACTTTATTTTTTAACCCATTTCTTTATGAAAAGTCTTCTCGACTCCATAGGAAGTCACGTCGTCGCCGAAATGAAGGGTTCACCAACGAGCTCACCAGTTTCCGCTGCTGTACAGAAATTACCTGTACCATGAGATAGTGCTGTCGTGGCATTTCTTGCTCAACAAGAAGCCCTCAGACGTGCCAGTCGCCCTCGTTAAATAAAGGGAACGATTGAGGAACATGTGTTTCTCTTATGAATTATTGATAAGCAACTTTTTACTGCTTATCTTTTTTTTCGCAAAAATAACCTATAATGCCACAAATATTTTTAACTTTCTCTTCTATGGTTAAAACACTCTCATCAGCTCCGGAAATCCCAGAACTCATGACAGCCAAAGAAGCTGCTGATCATATGCGTATCCCTCTTGCTACTGTATATTATCTCGCACAAGAAGGGAAAATACCATCGATACGAATCGGTGGCAGATTGCGATTCAAAAAAGCAATAATTGATAGCAAGATACTTCAAAATGAAGAACCAGAAGCACACGTGCCCCATGTGAGATTACAGATAGCAGAAGGTGCGATGCACACACTCGTCCGAAAACAGCTCAGAGCAGAAGGTATGGGCATCATGCTCAATCCTCCAGAAGCAGAGACGGATACTGTTATTACTGATTGATCAGGACCTATTGACGACACTTTTCGTGGCCAAACTATCTTCATACTACCTGACACTGATCCAAATACTATTGCTCTCCATGTGAGAGAGGGACAACCAGTGACTCTGACAACAATACAACACGTCTCGCATCCAGAAACACTTAGAAAACTTCTTGGACTCGCATCCTAGATTGACTTTCAGAACAACTCCCCTACAATACCCCTACCTTATCAAGAGCAGGCGAGAGACGAAACTCTACGACCCTGCAGCAAGTTCACACGTTTGTGTGATAGTGCTCCACTTTCGATAGATAATTGGTTCATCTATAATACTTGGTAAGATAAGAACTTTTTCTTATCTTTTTTTATGTTCAAAACCGCTGAATCCGTGTCTCCAGGACACCCAGACAAAATGTGCGATCAGATCTCTGACGCCATCCTCGATGCCTGCCTCGTGCAGGATCCTCTCGCTCGTGTCGCTATCGAAACCGTAGGTGGTCATGGCTCAATCGTCGTTATCGGAGAGCTCACCACGACTGCTTTTGTCGATGTGAATCCTATTGCAAAACGTATCTGCTGAGAAAATATCGGTGTCCTCGTCAATATCGTCCAACAATCTCCAGAAATCGCGCAAGGCGTCGATACTGGTGGAGCTGGTGATCAGGGTATCATGGTCGGTTACGCTACTCGCGAAACACCGAACTACATGCCACTCGAATACGAGCTCGCACGCAGACTCAATGAATTCCTCTGGAAACTCCATCCAAACGATGGTAAAACCCAAATCACCCTCGATGGAAATAATCTCGTCGCCGTGGTTGCTTCTTGGTGTGGCACTCCGCACGATATACTCCGTGAAGAAGTCACAGAATTTCTGAAAAAAGAAGAGCTCCTCAAGGGTCACGATATCGCTGCTGCGAAGCTCCATCTCAATCCTGCTGGTGATTGGAATATCGGTGGATTCACTGCCGACACAGGTCTCACAGGACGCAAGCTCGCTGTCGATAACTACGGACCTCGTGTACCTATCGGTGGTGGTGCATTCTCAGGAAAAGATCCAACGAAAGTCGACCGCTCTGCTGCCTACAAGGCTCGCCAAATGGCGGTGAAAATCCTCGAAGAAAAAGGGGCAAACGAAGTCATGGTACAAATCGCCTACGCTATCGGCTACCGCCACCCTGTCTCATGCGTCGCATGGATAGACGGTGTCGCAGAAAACCAGGACATCCTCCGTGATGACCTCACTCCTCAAGGCATCATCACCTCTCTCGACCTCTGCCGTCCTATCTACGAACAAACCGCTCGTTATGGGCATTTTGGACGGGGTTATATGTGGGGGTAGGAAAATAATAAAAATATGGAACTAAACGAAATTGGTAGAAATATTGAATCTATTTTCCATCAAGTTATTGCTAAGAAAGAAGAATTAGAAACAGAATATGGATGGGAAAATACCGATGCAAGAATGACAATATTTAACAAAATGGGCTCTATTTTAAGTGCCGTCAATACTGGTTATTTTTTGATGAATATATATTTAAGTGATATTAATTGGTGGAGACAATTTAACGCCTCCGTTCCAGACAGGAATATTAAAAGAGCATTTTGGGATTTTGAAAGATTCTTCAAGATAGGAGTTATCCAAGATTTATTTTCTTGTGTGGAAAGTTCATTCCAAATATACGTTAGAACAATTGATCCCTCTGCATGCTCCAATGGAACAACAGAATTTAAAAACATATATACATGGCTTTTAAATAAAACAAATTTGCAAGGTAGCATACCCTTACTAGACCTGTGGAGAAATGTAAGAAATACTATGCATAATAATGGTACTTTTTTACCTTCGAATGGCAAAAATCAAACAGTGATATATAAAGAATGTTCATATGTTTTTAATAATGGGGAAGCAATAAGTTTTATGACTACCGAACTCATCCTTTTACTAATTGCGGATCTTTTAAAATTGGTAGAAAACATCGTTATTTCGACACCTATAGTGTCTATTCATGATATAGAAGAGCTTAACTTCTCAGATTATCCTGAATAATTAATCTCGATGATCAGGTGACGAAGCGGGCGATGAGGCGATAGTTGTCTCCACGATATATGCTTTCATTCTCGTCAAATCTTCTACACAAAATCTCTCTTGCCTAAATCTCTCTGCGAGTTCATAAACTGCTCAAATATTCGCTGTATTTATTCAAATAATTGCTGCAGGTTCGATGTATGGATTTTTTCATCGCAACACAGAATATATCTCTCACTCCTGGACGTCTCCTCACTGTGATGATAGTATGATTCTGACTTCATCAGCTGTATGCGTTATTGCATTCGTATCATATCATTCACGCAATCCCATCACAATCCTACAAAAAGTATCCTTTCGCGGTGTTGCTTCTGTAAAGTCAGGCAATCATAGATGTTGGACGAGTTCTCGAGTCGTTCGTCTGCAAGCTTCGATATCTGGGATACCATATTTATAACGGGGATAACGCGTTCTGGTAATACTTTTATCCTGGACTGACCTGAATCAGAGAAAATTTTGTCCATCACTATGGACGGTTTTTTCTATTGCCTCCTGAAGTTTCCTATCTTCAATGCCTTCTAATGAAAAACTTCCTGACCATAGATCTATTTCCTCTCGTTTGGTAAATTGCATATTCTATACATGAGTTGTGATATATTATACACCCAACTTCTTTCTCAGCAAATTGAGATTACCTTCGACCCTAGTTTCATCTTCGAGGAAGTAGGGATTCATCTGCCCGAGAGTGCCATGTTTTTTGCTCGGTGTTTTCTCTCCATGATTATCAGATCAGAAAGTCAGAAGGAGATTGTATCGCTCTTTTATTTCTAGAATAACTCGTGCCCATTCAGGTGTAGCGAGAGCGTTGAGTTCTATACCCATCACGCCCTGGTCGACGAGTTGTGCGATGTCTCGTTGTAATCATTCAATGCCTTCGTATTTCTCCCAACTGAAGTTCGGATGAGCGATAGAGATAACTCCGCCCATATCTCGGACGATGCGACTCGCCTCTTCAGTCGTTGGTTCGTATTCTGGTATTTCGACCGCACCTATCGGATTTCGTCCTTCACGCTTGAGACATTCGTTCAGAAATCAGACTCTGTCAGGCTGTGATTTTCTTCTTTGTTGGTCGCGATTTGCCATTACTTTTGCCGCTTCGACACTATAGACATAACTAGAGAGGTGAGCATTATTGAGACTCTCGGGGTTGTATCATTTTGCTCGTGCCCATTCTTGTAATCCTGCATAACTCAGTGGATATTTTTGTTCGATGAGTCTCTCGACCTGTTGACGGATTTTCTCCATCTTTCCTGTGCGAGTTTTCTCGAGCATGGCATGTGCTTGCTGGCTAAATGCAGGCGCATACGCCGTCATATGAAGTCCTATCTTGCTGAGACCTGCGAAAAAATGAGTAGAAATCTCACTCGCGGGAGTCGTATCAATCCCCTTAACGCGAAGCTCATCTGCGAATCATTCACTCACGAGGTCATGATCAGTGAGTGTCGCAAATTCGACCCCAGAAGATACGAGATTTTCGAGAACTTGTTCTGGTCTGTCACGCCCATCAGAGAGCGTGGTATGGAAATGGAGGTCGGCTTTCATAAAGATAAATTTAAGAAATATTTTTGTTGTTCTGGTTCCTGTAAAACATGAAGTGAAGATATAGATTTTTAAGGGGCAAACTGTTTGAGCGGGATGAAAACAGTTTTTTCGATGAACGTGGTACATAGCGAGTTTTTGCCCCTTGAATGCTTTTGGTACTTTTTGCAGAAAAAGTACAAAGGAGTGGTGTGAGTTTCATAGAAGTTATTAATAAATAACACACTCAGTCTAGTACGAATTTTTGTTTTTTACAAAAATGTCTATAATTTTGAACAAAATAGAAACACTTTTCTCTATTTTTATTATTTTGAAGATTAAAAGTTACTATTTATAAATTGTTAAAAAACTGAACATATGAAGTACGAAGCATTTTTTTCACGTCTGGGTTTTGGAAAAATAGAGAGCGATATCTACATCGCTCTGCTCAAGAAATCTCCCCTCTCTATCTCCGATATTGCTCGTGAGATACGATCGTATCGAGGAGTCCTTTATCAGACTCTCCCTCTCCTGCTTGAGAAGTGAGTGATAAGCACCGTGAAAGATGGCAAACGCACGCTCTATCGTGCAGAATCTCCAGAAAAACTTCGCACGCTCTACGAAGCAGAACAGGCGACATTTGAGACTATCATTTCGCAGATGGAAAAAGATTATATGGTGGATGGAGAGAAGCCAGTTTTACGTTATTTCGAAGGAAAAGAAGAACTCAAAAAAATATTTATCGATGTCGGTCATACACTTCCAAAAAATGGGACCTGGTATCGCTATTCTTCGAGAAAAGCAGACAGAAGTCCTGATGCCGAACTGGTAAAACGATACAAAGAACTCCGCGATGAAAAAAAGCTCCAACGCATGATCATCACGAACGATTCTCTCGCAAAAACCAAGCGATGGGGACTCGATAGCGAAATGGTCTCTATTCCTGCTTCGTACGACCTCTTCGAGGACAATTGTGCCAAGGCGATTTATGGAAACAAAATCTCGTTTATTGATTGGGATGCGATGACAGGATTTACGATAGAGAGCGAGAAGCTCGCGCGTTTCGAAGAAAAGATATTTAAACTCCTCTTCAAATATATGAGGAAAGAAAAAAAATAATTATAATTCCCCTATGCGTCTCTGATATATTTTTCGATGGATTGTTATCCTATCACTCGTGGTGTTTGCGTATGAACAGAAGGGGAATATTGTAAAAAATACTCGAATAATTATTCATGAGCATTTCCCCTGTGTCGTGCCTCTGACCTACTCTCTTGGGACGTTTGATAGTCGTTTTGGACTCTCTCGAGAAGCATTTCTCAGCCATATTGCTTCAGCAGAAAAATCCTGGGAAGATATTGCTGGCAGAGAACTCTTTCGCTATGTCGAAACTGAGGGTGATCTCACCGTCAATCTCATCTACGATGAACGTCAGGCTACGACAAATAAACTCCAGGAAATAGGTGGACAGATTGATGGGAAAAAAGATACATACGAATCACTCAAAGCAGATTATGACAGACTCTCAGAAAAACTCCGTCAACAACGAACGACATATAATACCAAACTCGGAGAATTTCAAACCATGCAAAGAGAATACGAAAAAGAAGTGGCTCGCTGGAACAAGCGCGGTGGGGCTCCTGAAAAAGAATATGCACAACTCGAGCAACAACGAGCAGAGCTCAATACTCGTGTCACCGCACTGAACAATGCTCTCGCTCAGCTCAATAAAACCGTGACTGATGTAAATACTCTCGGCAACAGAATCAATGCGCTCATCGAAGAACTCAATCTGAATGTGGCGAAATATAATACCACACGAAGTGCTCAGGGCGAAGAATTTAGTGAAGGAGAATATGTCTTTGATCCTGCTGGAAAACTCATCAATATCTACGAATTTGGCAATGTACTACGACTCTCTCGCGTCCTCATCCATGAGCTCGGTCATGCGCTTCAGATGGACCATGTCGATGATTCCGAAGCCATCATGTATCGACTCAATGCGGGCAAAAGTGAGACACCCACCGAAGCTGATAGAGCTGAGCTTATGAGGGTGTGTCGGATAAATTAGCTCTCTTGTGTACGAACTAATTGTGAAATAGGACCATACCAAAGTGTTGGTTTTTCACGTCCACTTGTTTCATCTTGAATAGCTCACTGTGGAACAAAAACACCATTGTGCTCAACAAGTTCGCCGAGTTTACCGGCAGCAATTTGTGCAATAAGTCTTTCATGAACTTGTTTTTGATGGTCAAGCTGTGACATATCTGTCAGTCGATGAAAAATAGGATTTTTTTGCGCAATATGATCTCTATATCTCTGTGTTGGTCATAAAATATTGGTAGCATAGTGATTTTCAATAACAGGATTCCCCGTATGCACTTCCCAGAGTGGCCGAATTACGGGTCTAAATCCACTAGTAAAATCTCATTGCATATTCACAACATGCCCCCATGCCCGCTGTTCAATAACCTGAGAGACTGCTTCTCAGACAGTTTTAGCAAGTCGAATATCAGAATCTACAGGATTACAACTACGTGTGGAGATGCCTGGTTCAAGAGTACGAATTTTGATTTTACCTCTCGCATTGAGTTGCACATCTCTTTCAATTATTTCACGAACTATATTAATACAACCGAGGAGTACAGGATTTCCAGCACCATCTCTTTTTTTTGCATCAATATTTTGCTCTTCGTTTTCAAATGCAAAACCCTCTGAAGCAACAATACAGACGTATCAAAATTTTTCTTTTCTTTGTTGAACAATATCCAAAAAATGTTCACGGGAGATAGAAAATTCTGGAATAAGGGTAATTACAGGCGACATCAATTCTTCGGATTCGGCAAGTGTACTGGCATGCAGTGCAAGATGTCCATTATCACGACCATATACTCAAACAATACCAATTCATGATTCCCATTCTATTTCACGCTTCATAGCAACAATATTCTCTGCATATTTATGTGCTGAAGTTTCAAACCCGATGGCGAGACTCCCTTCTGCATCAGCATCAATTGTTTTGATGCAAGCAACAGTATCGGCAACAGGCCTGTTATCCTCACGAAGAGAGTATTGAAGTGCTTGAGAACCAGAAATAGTACCATCTCCTCATACAACAGCAGTACCAATGAAACCTATCCTTTCTTGAAGCTTTCTCATACAGATAAATTCATCTCTTTTGAGCATGCCACGACCAGGTCATAAACACGTACCTCATCGTGCCATCATATCATCCAAAATAGAAATTGGGATTTTTGCAAAATCAATAACGCCTCCTTCACCTCCTGTTTGAACTCATTCCCAGCTTCACACCAAACCAATTGGTCTCATACCTTTGTACAATAATCACTGAACAATACTGAGAGTAGCAGTAACAACACCAGGCGCTATTCCACCACCACCCATAACAAGAACTTTTTGACGATCTCCAGGAGCCAGAGATTCAATTTTTTGACGTGGCAAAGGTTCATGTCAAATTTCAATCATAAATTTATTTTTATATAAGTATTAAATTTATTTATGCACAAAGTCAAATTTTTTTTACAGGACTTGCCGTATAAAAAATCTCGATAAAATAGGCACATCTTGACCTACTAATCATTTTTTATGTGACGCTGACCAGTTATGGCGGGGAAAAAAGCCGCAAGTGCTCTCCAGAAAGGAAAAATCTACGGCATGCACTCGAAACTCATCTCTCTCGCTGCGAAGAGCGGGGCAAATCCTCTCGAAAATCCGACACTCTTTACGGCTATCGAAAAGGCAAAAAAGGATAGTGTTCCTCGAGATGTCATCGATAAAGCGATTCGCCGTGGTGCTGGTCTCGATAAGGACGCAGCGGCTATCGAGGATATCACCTACGAAGGAACTGCAGCAGGTGGTATCGCCATCATCGTCCGCGCCCTCACAGATAATCGTAATCGTACAGCGAGTAGTTTCCGATCGTATTTTAGCAAAAATGGTGGAGGCCTCGGAGAGACAGGTTCTCTCTCCAATCATATGTTCAAATACCGTGGTGTCTTCATCGTACCGACGAGTAAAATTACTGAAGAACAAATCATTGAGTCAGGCTGTGACGACTACGTCGTCGATGGTGAAGAAACTCGACTCATCTGTATGCGTGAGCAGTTTTCTGGGGTGAGCAATTTTCTCAAAAATGCCAACATCGAAGTCACATCAAGCGGATTTGAATATCTCCCGAATATGGAAATAGAAGTCACTGATTTCGAACAAGGCGTCAAAGTCATGAAACTCCTCCAGGATTTGGATGAAGATGATGATGTAGAAAAAGTCTGGACAAATGGAGTATTCGATGATATACTGCGCGAGAAAATAGAATCATTTCTGGATTCAAACGGTTTTCGTTCTTAACAATTTCATACTATGGCAGAGGACACAACAGGCGGAGCACAGGGTCAATCAGGTACAGGTGGACAACCACTTCCAGGATTTGATCCAGCTGCTGCTGAAGCGTTTTTCAAGGACCTTATCGGTCGATACAACACGGATGACAACCAGATTATCATGGATCTCGTGTCATTTCACCCACTCACACAATTCGAAGAAAAAGAATTCGTCGATCTCCTCGAACACTCACTCTCACTCTCAGTCGCTGAGAAAAAACGTGTCGTCGATGCTATCCCAACACTTTCTCAGTATCAGATTGATGAGCTCAAGAAAGTATTTACCGAAGAACGTGAAGAATTCCGTAAACTCATGCCAAAAGAAGGCGAGACTATCAAAAAACTCGTCGTCGATAAAAAAGCTGAATGGAAACAACTCAAACAGATCTATATCGATGAGCTCAAAAACCGCCAAAAGGCCAATGAAGATGCTGGTAAAATCGATGATCTCAAAAAATCTCTCGGTCTCGACGAAGAAGAAGCAAAATAAAAATAGTATTTCAAAATCAAAATGCTCCTTTGGGAGCATTTTTATTGTGAGTATCTTTCTTCCCTTGTCATGCTCGAGATGCTTGCGAAGGCATAAAAAAAGCTATGCTATATCGTAGAATAGTTTTTATCCTCCCCTATGCGCCAACTCCTCTCTCGTTCTGTTCTCTTGGTGTCAGGTATAGTATGTCTCTCGGCATTTGCCTATACGAGCGAAGATGTCGCTATTGCCAATAGTCTCGCAGATGCCAATATCATCGTCGATCAACGCTCAACTCCTGCTGCGTATCGTCTCGATGATACCATCACTCGACAAGAGGTTATCGGCATGACACTCAAGCTCAAGGGCATAGCACTTCCCAATAATTACACCTGTAAAGGATATTTCACCGATGCGATTTTCGCAAAAGCACACGCTGATGCATGGGTCTGTCGAGCTGTCGAATTGGCGGCTGATCGCGGTCTCATCACACGCGATAGCGCAAAAACTCGTCCGAGCGACAAAATAACAAAAGCAGAAGCGCTCGCGCTCGCTTGGAAAGGTTCTGGCATGAGCATCGAAAATCATGACGATGAAGATGGTACTTTCTATGATAGCGCTGATAAACCAGCAGAGAAATGGCAAGAAAACCTCCTCCAGACAGCACTCGAAGCTGGCGTTATCACGGTCGATCAAGATGCATCAACGGGTGTTCTCAAGCTCCGCTGGAAACACAACGACGCTGCGACTCGCAAACAAGTCTTTGCTATCATCGCAACACTTCAGACTATCAAAAAAGCGAGTGAACAGAGCATGTATCTCAACTTCTCAGGGGAAGTACAATACAAACCAACCAAGACACAAATCATCAGCAGTGATGCTGAGCTCGTAAAGAATATCCAAGAAAAGAATTTCTCTGCTGTTATCAGCGCTCTGTCACCAACTCCAACACAATATCGCACAGAAGGAAATACTCTCTTTGTGATGCAGAACTCTCCAGAACTCTGGGGACATGTCACCTATTCGAGCATCACGACACTTTTTGGTAAGGTATTTCAACAATATTCTCCTTATAATCCCTATGAGAAAGCTATGGCAGCGATGCTCAAACGATTTAATCTCGCTTCTGAGGTAGATTTTTATGCTCTTCCCTATGGTGATCTCTGGGAAAAAACTCGTGACTATATCGAACAATACTATATCGACGAATTCATGAATGCTCCTATCGTCTACCCTTCTCCTGAACAACAATAACACATGCGCATAGCTCTCCTCACTGGCGGCATCTCAGCTGAACGTCCTATCAGTCTCCGAAGTAGCGAATGACTCACGAGTTTCATAGCAGAAACGAGTCATACCTGTGATGTATTCGATATCCCTGCACAACTCGACGATTTCCTCTCACACTATCAGTCGTATGATATCGTCTTCCCCTATATTCATGGTCGCTACGGTGAAGATGGGATTATCTCAGGACTCTGTGAGACGCTGGGGCTACGATATATCGGTTCTCCGAGCACGACACACGCTCTCTGTATCAATAAATTTCGTACGAACTGTGTGGTCGAAAAGCTCTGAATTACCAAGGTGCCAAAATCATGGATTCCTGGTATGAATTCACCAACACTTCTAGGACTCCCAGAAAGTATCACTGAACCGAGTCCAAAAGAAGGCGATACTCCCCCTCTCATCGTCAAACCAAACTGCTGAGGCAGTACTGTCGCAACTAATAAAGCAACAAATGTCTCTGAACTCCTCTCGGCTATAGAAGAAGTCCATATCAATACTGGTGCTCTCGCGGCTGGTAATATCCAACTCCTCGGATCATCAGAGAAATTTGAGAGGCATTTCCCAGACTATGCAGATGCACCGCTCGTACAAGAATTTATCGATGGAGATGAATATACCGTTGGTGTTGTCGGACCAAATAATGCACCAGAAGTCCTCCCTATCATGCAGATTGTGAATTTGAAATCTGTCCTCTTTGATTGGAAAGAAAAATATGAATCAGACGGCAGTAATGAGGTGTTTCCTCTTGCTCTCGATAAAAACCTGGAACAGAGACTCTCTGATGCCTCAAGAAAGATCTACACACTCCTCGGATGTTCTGGTGTTGCCCGTATCGATTATCGTGTTCGTGGAGACGAGATATTTTTCCTCGAGGTAAATACATTTCCTGGCGCGACAGGCGCCTCATTCATCCCAAAAATGTGGAGAAAAAGTGGTCGCAGTATGGGCGATTTTATCACGCTCCTCATCGAAACTGCCCTCAAACACTAGAGCGTATTTTCTGGAAAGATACTACTACTCACCACCTGTGGAACATCAAAATAGTTCGCATGGAAGAATACCCGTAATTCTGGAGAGAGATATGGGAGAGCGGTATTAAATTCGTCATCATTCACGAGCTGTATCATGCTATAACCTGGCAGACGAACGAGCCACTCTGCTTCTACATCATTGGCGAGATATTCCGTGAAGAGCTGTGGTTCACGGGTTTTTTTACCATCAATAGGATCGAGGATATACCATTGCTCATCATCGCCGAGAAAAACCGCTACACGGTGTGCCTGAAGAGCATACGAACGCTTAGTCACGAAACGATACACATCAAAAATGGTTTCTACATGTTGATCACGTCGTTCATTCAGGGCTTCTATGAGGGCAGTTTTATCAGTAAATGACGTCAGTGTGCGATTAAAACGACCAAAACGAATCAGATCATGGGCGTCACCTTGTGGCATCCATGATGGATTTGGGAGGCCCATAGCACCAAGGAGATTCAGGAGATTATGACGAGCCGTAAAAGAACAAGGGCTCACACTCTTGGAATTGACATCATAGGACTCCACTGTCGATACAACAATACGACCATTTTCGAGAACGGTCGGTATTTTTGATGGTTTCTGGACACGGAGATGCATCAGCCGCACTTCGGGACTCATGCCACCCTGTGGTGCTGCACTACTGACAGGTACTTCTGTTGATACAAGAGGGGCATCTATTTCTGCAAAAGAAAGAGACACATTGAATACAAATACTACTCACAGAATCACCGATAAATTCGAAAAATGCATAGAAAAGACTCCGCAAATGGTAGTCTGGACTCGACTGAAGTCAACCAAACACTATTTACAATAAAAACGATGTTGCGAAAACAAGGGTCATTCTTATAATCATTTTAATGAAAAAAATCTCCATTATTACCCTTTCTCTCTCGGTTTTTCTCCTGATTGCAAGTGGTCTATTGATATGGCTCGAGGCAACCTATCCTGTCCTCCATATTCCTCGTATGATCATCGGTTCTATTGTCGTTTTGGGACTTCCTGGGTATTGGATAACACGTTGGACATTCCCTCTCACAGAACATGAGAAAATCATGGATCCTATCGATACAAATACACATGCGTCGCTCGAAGCAGAAAACATGCATACCATAGATGGACTCGAGCGTTTTGTTCTCTCAGTTGCACTCTCTATCTCAGCGGTTCCTCTGATTTTATTTTATGTGAATTTCCTGGGTGTACCTATAAGCATCTGGAGCGTTTATTGGACGATAGTTGGTGTGACTCTTGTCTCGATGATAGCCACTATTTTTATCGAACGCCGCCATGCTCACGCTCAATAACATCCACTGGTATATCGTGTGGGGCATCATAGCCCTGATACTCGGGACACTCTCTCTGGGGTATGATTGGTATCCTCAGTTTCCTTCTATGTGTCTGATTTTGGGTATCGTTTTGGCCATACTGATAGACACTCTCGAGCCTATCCCTCCTATCAAACGACATAACTGGAATAGTCTCTACACCGATATAAAATCTGGCAAAATCGATATCGGACGAGGATTTCTTCTGCTTCATTCCAAGGTTATTTTCCCAACTATTTTTAGCATTTACCTCATTCTCCTTATCCTCCAAAAGGTCAAAGTCGTCCCTCTCGAATGGCAATCGTATGCGGGCTCTGCTATTGATACGCTCCAGCTCCTGTGGGTGACACTCGTCAGTGCTATCGTTGCCAATTTCACCGGTCTCCCAGAAAATTCATACGAAATAGAAGAACAGCCACCCCTCATCAATACTCTCACCATTGTATTTATCTGTCTCCTCTCGTATGGCGCTATGTGGGCTGTTTTTGCCGAAATAGCAGTGATTGGGAGAGTTGCCTATTTTGTTGCCTTAAGCGTCGGTGTTTTGATCGCTATGGTGAGCTGTATGATACTCACTGAACCAGATGAAGAACCAGTGATAGATAATCTCCCTACCAAAGCTTAATCTATGATAAAAGTCATTATTCAGATTCCCTGTAAAAATGAAGAAAAGACCCTTCCTATCACGTTTCGTGATCTGCCAAAACATATACCATGAGTCGATGTCCTGGAATATCTCATTATCAACGATGGAAGCACAGACAGAACCTCTGCTGTTGCACGAGAACTCGGTATCCATCATATCATAGAATTTAAGGCCAATCGTGGTCTCGGTATAGCATTTCATCATGGGGTTATGCACGGACTCATGCTCGGAGCTGATATTATCGTCAATACTGATGGGGATAATCAATATCCTGGCAACCGAATCCCCGACCTCATCCAGCCCATTCTCGAAGGTCGCGCAGAAGTCGTTGTTGGTAATAGAAATCCTGGCTCAAATCCACACTTTACTCCTTTTAAGCGACTCCTCCAGAGACTCGGAAATCATGTCGTGAGTTTCGTCGCTGGAGAAAAACTGCCCGATTCTGTGAGTGGTTTTCGTGCCTACTCTCGAGAAGCACTCTATGAAATCAATGTCACTTCTCGTTTTTCTTATGTGGTTGATACACTCATACAGGTCTATAAAAAAGGTCTCGCAATAGCCTGGGTGGACATCGAGACACACGCTCCGACACGACCATCGAGACTCTTCCGAAATATCTGGGAACATATCGGTAAAACCACGATGAATATCGGACGTGTCTACATGCTCTACGAGCCTCTGAAAATATTTTTTATACTAAGTCTCCCTTCTCTTATTCTGGGAACTCTTGGTGTACTGCGTTTTGTGCATGCGTATTTTTTCACCAATATCGGTCGTGAGATGATACAGTCACTCTTTATTTCTGGTGTCTCTATTACGATTGGAATAACCCTTTTTTCACTCGGTATTATCGGGGATTTGATGTCCAAGAATCGCACACTCTCAGAACAACAGCTCTCCCTCCTCAAGAGACAGCGCTATCCACGTGATTAATTCTTGATTTCGAGAAAAACATAGAGTAGAGTATAGGAGTACTCTTATTTTTTGTTATTCTTATGTCAAAACACCACCACGTCGACCTCTCTGATTTCCGCGTTAAACCAGGAGAAAATATCCACATGAAAAAAATAGATACTGATGCTACTTTTGGCTGGGATGAAGAATCAGCTATGCATCGTCTCGAAAAAAATCGAAAAAAAATTATCGAACTCCAGGATACACTCTACGCTGAACACAAGCAAACACTCCTCGTCGTCCTCCAAGCCATGGATGCTGCTGGTAAAGACTCAACCATCAAAGCCGTCACACAGGGTATCAACCCTCAGGGATGTAGTGTTGTCTCATTCAAACAACCAAGTTCAACGGAGCTCGCTCATGACTTCCTCTGGCGTATTCATCAGGCAGTTCCTGAAAAAGGAAAGATTGGTATTTTTAATCGAAGTCACTACGAAGATGTCATCATCACTCGTGTTCATGATCTCGTCGATCACGAACTCATCAAGAAGCGTTATGATCACATCAATGATTTTGAACGTATGCTTACCGATCACAATGTAAAGATCATAAAAATCATGCTCCATATCTCGTCTGACTACCAACTCAAGCGTATCAAGCATCGTCTCGAGAAACCTGAGAAAGCATGGAAATTTCAGGCGTCTGATCTCGCCGAACGTAAACACTGGGATGATTACATGGATGCATTTGAAAAAGCTATCGAACACACTTCTACGAGTGACTGCCCGTGGTTTATTGTACCAGGCGAAAATAAATGGTTCCGCTATCTCGTCGTCAGCGAAATCATCCTCCAGGCCCTTGAAGATATGGCACCAGAACTTCCAAAGCCAAACTTTGATATCAAGATCGCGATGAATCCAGAGTTTTTGAAATAGTATTTCTAAAACCATGAAATTCTCTACAATGCACCTATATGGTGCATTTTTTGTTTGCTCTCAGTCTCTTTTTCTTCTGATCATGCATTGGGAGTTTCTGTGGTGTGCTGATGGAAACAGACATTAAGAGATCGTTTTGGACGGGTAGAAGTCAATGTCTCTCGTGTAAAAAAACACTTCGTTGGTTTGAGCTTATACCCGTTCTCTCCTATTTTCTCCAGAGATGACGATGTCGACGATGTGGCTCGATGATTCCTCCATGGATTATTAGTATAGAGACACTCTGTGGTCTAGCATGGATGTTTTTCTGAAGTATTTTCTACCTCCATGGATATAGTTTTGGGTTGATAGCAATCCACCTCGTGATCATCACCATGTTTCTGATGCTGGCTCTCGAGGATATAAAAACCTTTACTATTCCTGATAGGCTCTCTGTTCCAAGTATAGGAATTATAGGTCTCATCCTGATAGCCATGCGCAGTGTAGAAGTACCTGGACTACTCCTACCCATCAGAGAAGCACTGATAGGAGGTATTATCGGTATGCTCTTTTATATGGTCCAGATGATGATTCCAGGGATACTCAGTCTCCTGCGAAGAAAACAGTTTTCGGATGTATTCTGAGTTCTTTTTCTCCCCTTCGTATTTCCTTTTTGGCTCGTTATGAAGACATTTTTTGGTGAGAAACAAGCGGATAGATGGATTCCTACGGTTGAAAAAATGGACCAGCTGCCAACATGGGTTGGCGGAGGCGATGTCCGTCTTGGCATGTTTGTAGGTCTGATTGCTGGACCAGTGTATTTCTGGTGGATTATTGGAATTGGATATGTGCTTGGCACTCTTTTTTGGCTCTTCTCGCGAGTCATACAAAAGAGAGATTTTGATGTACTTCCCGTGGCTCCTCTGCTTTTTCTGGGTTTTTGTGCGACATGGTTGATACAAATTTTGTGATAAAATAGGGGTTTTCTCGACTAAAACTATATAAGAGAATAAGTGTCAAAACGTACAGGCTCAAACAGTTGAGAACGGAAAAAAAGAAGTGTAGGATGAGAGTAACCAATATTTTTGTATGGCAAAAGACTCTCATAAAAACGCTCAACAGCAAGCAAGCCTCCAGGCTCTCCAGGAACTCATCTCGACCGCAGAACGCTCACTCCACCACGCGAAAAATCTCATGACGCAAATCGTCGGGAAAAAAGCAGTAGCTCCAGATGAACTCGATATGACAGGCCTCCATACGTATAAGCATGGAAAGGCGAAAGTAATTGAAGGAGCTTTTACGGGCAAAGATATGCTCGGTGCGGACAAGAAGCTCTACCCTGTCCCAGCAAACTATGCCAGCAAATCCAAAATCGTCGAAGGAAGCAAGCTCAAGATGACTATCAAGGCTGATGGCTCATACCAGTACAAAATCATCGATGAAATCGACTATATCAGTACGACAGGGACGCTGATCAAAGACGGTGATCACTTTGTTGTCATCTCTCAAAATGGTATTTATCAGGTTATTCCTGCTGCTGTCACATACATCCAGGCACGTGTTGGCGATCGTGTCTCTATCCGTATTCCAAAAGATATCAAGGCTACTTACGCTGCCATCGATACCCTGATCCCTGCTGATCTCGGGCTCATAGAAGCATAAAACATACATACTATTAAAAAACCGGTCAATTTCTGACCGGTTTTTTTGATATCTATTTTAGAGAATGATACGTTCTCAGTATGTGTATCGTGATTCGATGTCGGTTTTGAGAAGTTCTACCTGTTCTGTTGGCACAAATCCGAGTGTTATCTGTGTGAGAAAACGTCGAAACATGCTGGGTGTTTTCCTCAGGAAATAGGTGTGAATCACGAATTCTTTTTGAATAATATGGAGCTCACAGTGCGTCCGAGTAGAGGTTATCTCTGCACGAAGAGCGCGACTCGACGGAAGTGTCAGATTGATATCACTGATAGCTGCGATGATGTGCATGTATTGATTAGCCTCCTGCGATGACTCTTGAGCGAGTGTAAGGGAAGGAAAATCAGAATATGCAATCGAGTGATTCATATCTCTATCCTACCCTATTTTTTGTACGAAAACAAATTATTGCAGAGTATTTCTGAGCTCATCGATATTTCCTGCCCCGAGGAGGAGGATGAGAGCATTTTGCTCTTCTTCATCGACTTTTTTGAGTTGTACGCCAGCGTCTGACAGTGTACCAATATACGTGCACGGAGCATTTTTGGCAATCATCTCAGCAAGCATTTTTGCATCGATGAGATCCCGACGCTTATCTATATCACGTGCAGCATAAATATCGGATATATACGTCATATCTGCATGTTCAAAACTCGTCGCAAAATCATCTCTGAGATCATAGGTTCGTGAGTATTGGTGAGGTTCAAAGAAAACAATGATTTTTTTGTCTGGATGAGCTTTTCGGAGTGCATGCAGGGTTGCACGAATCTCGGTCGGATGATGCCCGTAGTCACTCATAAAGAGATTGCTGTGGGTGGTTGTCCCGAGGATTTCCATACGTCTCCAGCTCCCTGGATACTTCTCGAGAGAAGTCGCTGATTTCGCTGGGTCAATCCCTACGAGCTGACTCACAACATAGGCTAAGCTCGCATCGAGTCGGATATGATCACCCGGGACCGTCAGATATGGAAGTGTATAGGGATATTTTCCTGGCATTTTACCATTGAATGGTTCACCCACGAGTTCATATTCCGTGTCTGAAACAAGGACTGTCGTCGGTGCAAAATCTATCATATCATGTTTGATGGCTTCATCTCTGAGCATCACAACACACTGTGCTGACTCTGCAAAAGTATAAAAAGCATCAAAATATGCTGCTTCGGTTTTGAAAAAATCGAGATGATCAGGGTCGATATTCGTAATAACGGCGATATCGGGGTGATAGTTCAGGAAAGCATGGCGGTACTCACAGGCCTCGATATTCATCACTCGATTCCCATTTACACGGACATTTTTACCATCAAATGCCTTCACCAGTGTCCCCGTAATAGTCGTTGCTTCGGCTCCAGCATCATGCAAAATCGTGCCAATCATAGCGCTTGTCGTCGATTTTCCATGTGCACCAGCGACAGCGATTTTCATCGGAAATGTATGAAATACTTCTGCCAATGCCTGAGGATACGAGAGAATCTGCGCGTTATGTTTCTTTCCTGCTGCTATTTCAGCGGTATGATTGGCTCTCACGCCATCGAGACCGAGTGCATGGTCATCGATTATTGCTTCTGTGTAAATGATTTTCTCTGTGTGTTCATTGATAGCACTCGCACCGTCAGATACGATCTCTATTCCCTCTTCCTGCAACGCATCTATCAGAGGAGAGTGCCCCATATTTGTGCCCGTCACCCGATACCCATGAGTTCTATAATATCGAGCAAGAGCTGAGATACCTATCCCGCCAATACCAATACAGTGAATATGTTTTTGTGGTGTCATGATATGCTGAGTATACGAATAAAAAATCCCTCGCAAGGAGGGATTCTGAAATCAAAATAGTGGGTGATAGTGGACTCTCGAAGCTGTGGCCGGAGAAATGCCTTGAATGGCATTTCGAGTGGCAATGGCCATGGGAGAAAAAATGGTGGGTGATAGGCGAAAAGTGAGTGAATCTCACTTTGAGCCGAACCACTGGCCTCGTAAAACAAATACTGTGGTGGAGTTTAAATGGTGGGTGATAGTGGACTCGAACCACTGGCCTCTTCCATGTCATAGAAGCGCTCTAACCAACTGAGCTAATCACCCGAACATGTCGGATTGTAGAGAAAAAGACTGAAAATCAAAAGTTTTTCATTATTTCGAGAGCTCTCGGAGGATTTGAAATTCTCCAATAATACCTCCTTCTTCAGCTGTTCACTCATCCAAGACTCGCTGTTTGAGAAGTATTTTCCCTTGTTCCAAGAAAAGTCACACATCATCACCACCTCCAGCCCACCAACAACGAACACCACTTATTTCTCCTGTTCCCATCTCCTCGTGAGGGCGATCAAAACAGGTCCCAGCATATGTCCCCACAGTATATTTTTGTGTATCTATATCGAGCACAACTGTCGTCTGTGGAGCATCTCCATTATCAGCGTCTTGAGTTGTATATGACCATGATACAGCAGGATTTGGATTCTGCGTACCTCTCTGAGAACGATAGAAGAAAACTGTTGTCACCAGCAACAAGACAATGATGAGAAAAAGTGGAAGAATTTTTTTCATACTTAGAGTATTTGAGCGAGGAGAGATTTTTGTTTTTCTGTGAGCTTATTTGGCATTCGTGCATCCAATTTC
The DNA here is from genome assembly GCA_964603225.1 of uncultured Candidatus Peribacteria bacterium. Classification (GTDB taxonomy): domain Bacteria; phylum Patescibacteriota; class Gracilibacteria; order BD1-5; family JAGOOR01; genus JAGOOR01. The sequence goes on from CAZRUI010000002.1 coordinate 30,210, forward strand.
AAATATAAATCTCCTGCCTTTTTACCAGCTGTTTTACCCTTTCCTTTGACCTTGAGTCGTGTTCCTGGCTTGGTGCATTCTGGAACAGTTACCTTGAATTTCCCAGAATAGGGAGAGTCGATGGAGATTTTTGTCCCGAGAAGAAAATCCCAGATAGGCAGCTCGACGACTTGTTCCATATCGAGACTCTCTTCTTCGAAATCATCATAATACGTCTGCTTTCGTGAGGACTTTTTACCACCTCAGAAGTTCCCGAAGAGATCACCCAGGTCAAATTCAAAACTCTGTGATGAGCCACGACCGCCCATATTGCCAAATATATCACCAAAATCAAATCCTCCGAAACCACCCTGTGCACCACCACCGCCCATATTTCAAAAATCTGCTGTGCCAAATGTATCATATTTTTGACGCTTCTCTTTGTCTCACAGAACCTGGTACGCTTCGTTTATTTCCTTAAATTTATCTTCCGCTTTTTTATCCCCCTGATGTCGGTCAGGATGCCATTGCATGGCGAGTTTTTTGTAGGCTTTTTTTATATCTGCTTCGCTCGATGATTTTGTCACTCAGAGAATATTGTAGTAATCTTTTTTCATGAGAAAATACTAACTAATGAGGATGAGAATGCAAGAAAATTAGCTAACTCAATATGTCCATTTCATTGGTTGAGAAACAGATTTTCATGACTGTGGGATATCTAAGTATGTAACTTCAAAATGACAACCATATCGTAAGAGTTGTGATTCAAAATTTTCTAAATATAGATTTCATTTTTCTTTTAAACCTTTAATTTCAATGGTATAATTATCATCAGAACTATCGATAACCTGCCAATTAACGCGTTCTTGATTTCTTTCTAGCTGAAGTACTAGATCATCAAATAATATACTTCTGTGTGCTTGCGATAAAAATCTGTACCTTCTTTGGCGAGAATAATAACATAGTGCTCTTTTTTTCACTTCTTCCATTTTAGTATCATCGATATTTGCCCCAGATAATATACACGCTATAGTTCTATCTCGGATACTGTCTAAAATGCCACCCATACCCGCCACAGACAATCCACCAGATGTCTCCACGCGTATACCATCTTCATTGAGAAGATTTGCTACACTAACCGCAAGTCTATTTTTCCCAACAGCATAAACAGGTACTCGATTTTGACTAAGAATGTCAAAAGTAGATGATCATGGGAGCTTTACGGCAGTTCATTCAGCGAAAACATCAATATCACGAAATTGTACCAGTCGACCTTGTTGTAATGATGTTCTCATAACATCAGAACCTACTTGTTCTACACCAATTAATTTGACATGAGGATGAAATTTGGTAGCAAGTGTCGTAATACCAGCAGCCAATCCTCAACCGCCAACAGGGAAAATAATAGTGTTAATGTCTGGATTTTGAGAAAATATTTCACAAGCGATAGTCCCTTGTCATGCCTGCACCAGAGGGTCATCAAATGGATCAATAAATACCGCTCCTTTTTTCTTCGCAAATTCCAAAGCAGCTTTTTTAGCATCATCAAATGTAGCTCATTCAATCTGAATACTTACATTTTCCCCTCAGAATTCTTGCGTCTTTCTCTGCTTGATATCTGGAGTTCATTCGGGCATAAACACATACCCTTGATTGCCAAAAAAACTACATGCCAGCGCAACTCATTGAGCATGATTACCGGCGCTCGCACAGACAATAAGAGGCTTTGATGAATGAACTTCATTTGTTTTTTTAATCGCCCAGAATGCTCCTCGTATTTTATATGATTTCACCCTCTGCAAATCTTCTCTTTTTAGAAAAACAGATCATTTTCAAGACAAAAAATGAGACAAACGTTTATTGTAGTCCAATTGTGTTTCCAATACACAAGAATTTCAAGGGCATTCCTGTCTGTGTTGTATAAAAAATTCATGTGCCTCAAGAATCGCATCAGGAGTAACAGACATGTTTATCAAATTAATAGTAATTTTGTCAATTATATAGACCACTTTGACAAAATCAACTTTGCTATTTGTATATTTTTTCTATACTGCGCGTAATGAAACTCCCCTACGTCCTCATCGTCTGACGCCCAAATGTTGGGAAAAGCAGCCTCTTCAATGCCTTTACAGGTCGAAAGATAGCTATTGTCGACGAAACTGCGAACACCACTCGTGACATCCTCGAATATCCGATGAAGGATTTTGAGACAGATTTTCAGTGGACTATTGCTGACAGTGGAGGACTCAATTTCGGTTCTCAACATCAGATTCTTCAAGATGTGAATAAGCGTGTCAACGAATGTGCAGAGCAAGCTGATCTCATCCTCTTTATCTGTGAATATGATCATCTGACTGACATCGATGACCACATCATCAATATGCTCCGAAAACTCGGAAAACCAGTCTGGCTCGTGGCGAACAAGGCGGACAATATAACACGTGTGAATGAAGCCTACGCACTGCTCTCAACTGGTTTCCCTGTCTACCCCGTCAGTGCTTCTCATCGAAAAATAGATGAGCTCGAGACAGCCATTGTCGACTTTCTCCGAAAAAAATATCCAGAGCATACCGGTGCAGAAGAAGATGAAGGTATAAAAATAGCGCTTGTCGGACGTCCAAATGTGGGAAAAAGTAGCACATTTAATGCGCTCGTTGGATACGACAAAGTGATGGTCTCTGCAGAAGCTGGAACGACACGCGACCCTACCGATACTGTCCTCATGTACAAAGGTCAGAAGCTCACCCTCATCGATACAGCAGGATTTCGAAAGCCAGGAAAAATCGGTGTCTACAATGTCGAGAGCTGGTCAGTTCTCAGAACAAAGGCCGCTGTCGAACGAGCTGATATCTGTGTCCTCCTCATAGACAGTGTCGAGGGAATCGTCCAACAAGACAAACACATCCTCGCAGAAGTTCTGGAACAGAAAAAAGGTGTCATCATCATGGTCAATAAATGGGATCTCTCTCAGGCAAAAACAGACATGGAACCAGAGATGTTTCATAAGCGTTATCTCGCCTATCTCCAGCGTGAATTTGCCTACTGTCCTTGGGCAATGACTGTCTTCGCTACGGCCAGTGAAGGAAAGGGTGTCCGTGATATTCTGGAACATGCTATCGGTATCTATCACGAACGTCAGAAACGTATCGCTACTGGTGAATTTAATCGATTCCTCACGAGAACCTGTCTCGAACATGCGCCAAGTGGAAGCCGAAAAATCCACAATCCAAAGGTCTACTACGGCTCACAAGTTGCCATCAATCCACCAAAATTTGTCGTGAATGTGAATAAACCTGAATTTATCCACTTTAGCTGGAGACGCTATCTCGAAAATCGTATTCGTGAGACATTTGGTTTCTTTGGAACACCAATAGAAGTCGATTATCATGGCAAAGATCCTGATAAAAACCCGTACAAACCAACGAAAGTGATGTCGAAGGCAATCAAAGTACCGAGAAAATAAATCATGATCTGTTTTTATTAAAAATACTTTTTAAATTTGTTTTTCTGGACAATGTATGGTAGATTTGTCTTATGACAACTACTTATTTTGAAAAAAAAGGTGAACCGAAATCACCTGAAACACCACCTTCAACACCTTCAGAAACGCTGAATAGGAACGCAAATGCTCGGAATAATCTACAAGAAGCTCGACCTGTCGCTGATCTCAGACCGACAGTATCAATCAAACCACCCCCCCTTAAAAAAGATACACAGGCACCAAATCCACGTCCATCAAATTGACGTAAAATGAATGCCGCACCTGTCACTTCAAGGGTTGATGGTATGAATAAACCAACTACAAAATGAGGTCTTCCTGAATACAATCTACAGAGAAATAATAATCCAATAAATAATGGTATAATAGATAATATAGAAAATCCGCCACCTGCCGCAGCACAAAATATCAATGCAACATCTCCAGTAAAACAAAATACAAATAAACAACCTGAAAAAAAATCGGATACATCAACTCGCCAAAAAGTACAAGATTTCAATCGAGGATCACGTGAACACATAGCCAACAGCCCAGATATTCCAGCACCAAGATCAGATGAAACTGGACCACTACGAAACATGCGAGAGTATGCTCGAGAACAGCAAGAGAAATATAGAAAGGAACAAGAGGATTCGACGCCGTCTAGCGATAGCGCCTCTTTTCGCGAATATCAAAGAAGAGAAGCTGGCCCTGGGTATCGCGATCCTCATTCCGACACTCTCTATACTCGTACCGCTCCTCAGGGACTTCATGTAGGTGCTATACCCTCTGCAGGAAGACAAAATTCACCGGAACAGCGAGATACGAAAACAAACAAAAAACAACCCCATAATAGCCAAGCAAACAGGGAAGCAGCTAAAAACACTTCTTCTCCTTCTACAAACTCTGAAACAACGCCAGTCAAACAATGAGAAACAACAAATTCTGGTGCTCCACGAGTACGTCACAATACAGATACAGAAAGCAGAGTAGTAGTCGACAGAGAAGGTAGAAAAACAGGTGGAGAGAGACTCTCAGAAAGACGTACAGAAACTCCTGTAAGCCAGCCCGTAGTATCTCCATCGGATAGGACAAATTCTGGTGCTCCACGAGTACGCCATAATATAGATACTGGATCTACTGTTGTCGTCGATAGTGAATGACGTAAAATATCTGGTACTCGACAATCTGATAGGCCCCTCGAAAGAACAACAGTGCCAGAGACACAAACATCAAATACTTCATCTCGAGAGACACAAACAGAGACACAAGAAGCCACTCAAAAACCAGAAAAATCTGCAGTAAATACACCCTCAGCATCTCAAACACAAGAAATGGAATTTGTAACAAGAGTAAATACACAGACTGGACAGAAAACTCTGCACTGGAAAAAGGCTACTGAAACAGCATGGCAAGGAAGTGATGGTTCTACGTCAAGTGACAATTTCCCCCAGCATTCTATTACAAGGGGGTCTCAACCGCCAACTGGATTTGAAAATCTCTACACACCGAATAATGCAACACCAAGCCAATCAACTGCAGAATCAACTACTCCAAAAAAGCCAGAAATTCCTTCAGAAACAGCACAAAACTTTGAGCCAACAGGTGATATAGATGCAGAAACAGCAAAACGAGATCAAGAAGAAATGGCAAAATACAAAGCTGACCAAGCAAAAAAGACCCCTGAACAAATAGCACAAGAACGTCGTGAGGCAAAAGAGTTGTTTGATCTAGGACGCGGAGATACAAGTGGTGTGACCGAAGTGACATGAGAAAAGGCAAGAAAATACAACACGCCTGCAGACGCTCCGGAAAATCCAGATCAAAAAACAGATAGATCAACTCAACCGATGACAGATATCGTAGAGGGTCCAACACCGGCAATAGATACAAAGAAAAACCTACCTCCTCTGGGATGAAATCTCGCCCAAGATACACCATTAGCTAAGACAGACGATGGGGTCAGTCAAAATCTTGTACGCGGAGAATGAAATACCATCTACCAACCCGTCAATTTATCACCAACAGAACAACATCCAGAATGAGAAAGAGGACGTATTTCATATACCCCTCCTCCAAAAAATATAACTGGTGCTTTTGACCCCTATGCCGGCATGGATCGTATGCGTCAAGAAGAACAGCAAGAAGGATGGACACGATTTGAATGACCACAAGATTGGAAAGAAGGAGATAATAGAGAAACTCAATTACGACAATCTTTTGGTGACAAATGAACAAGATTGCTCAACAATCAACAAGCTACCCACGACACTGCGGCACTATCAAAATGAGATGGTATGGTTATAAATGGATCTCCCCATCCTGATTTGGCAAAAAGACGAGCAGAAAGAGTCGCTCAGCGTAGAGCCGAACGAAGACCAACCCCTAATACAAGCCCAGATGGCTCAGTTCTCAACGATGATATCTCTACATTTGATTTTGGTGCCTCTATAGGATCTCGCCATGCTATTGTTAATAATTCTACAGGAGAAGTATGGCGCTCAAGGCAAGATCGGAGAGAAGGGAAACCGCCAGTAGCTGTACAAGTCAATCGATGATATGTCAATCGAATAGACAGTGGTGGGAGTCAAAATGCCCCAAACTCAGATCAATTACTCGAATTAAAATGACCCAACCCGTACAATCTCCCTTTTAGTACAGAAAATCATAGAGTTTTCGTAGCAAATGGAACTATCTATGCAGGTGGCACAAATGCTGATAAAAACGGACAGATAACAACTCGTAGGATCGGAAGATATAATGCTGATAACGGAGAAGTAGTTATCGACCAGAAAGATCCTGCTTTTATCGAATGGAGACGAAAAATGGAAAAAGATAAAGCAATTCCAACACCATTGCAAGACAATACATTGTTATAGGATAGATATTTTGTACGGAAAAAGCTCGATAAAGGAGTTTTTGAGAGTCCTGAATGAAATAAATCAGGGAGAAAAAATTAAAAAGGCGCTTCCACTTGATCAAAAATATCCTGGTCGAGTAAGGCTCGCAACTATGCATACTCCAATGAGTACACTCAAAAACATATAATCAGTCGAGAAAAATAAAACAAAAAATCCTCTCGTAAACAGAGATAGAGGTGACATCAAAAAAAGAGAGAAGTGTTCACAAAGTTGATTATAATTATATGAATCACTTGACCCCCCTATCTATAAATGATACAATAAGCGTATGTCATTTGAAGCTCAAAAAAATCTCGAAAATAACAATCCTTTTAATCCGAGTCAAAACCTCGAAAAGAGTCAAAAAACTCAGTCTGCTCTCGCAGGACAAGTGCGTGAGGACAGACGAGTAAGAGATATGGCTCCTGATGAAAAGAAAAAAGTGAATGAAGTCGAGTCAGATATAAGAAATCTGATGCAACATGATGATATCATTGAGCTCAATGCGCGACTCCGAGATCCTTCTCTGAAAAATTTCATTAGTGATACACTTCGACGCGTCATAAATGAATGGCTTCGAACTGCCAATAAAGAAAAAATAAGAGGGTATATCAATGCCAATAACATGGGTGCCGTGACCGACGAGATGGCATCACAACTCCATGAAGTCAAGGGATGATACCACGAGATTTTTCAGCGACTCGATACGGAGCTCGCCCAGCCAGAAGCTCTCACGGATGATCGTGAAACTATCCTTGCTCTTCGGGATGAAGTAGAAGAAGCAGAGTTAATGGTGGATACCCTCCTCTCACAGCTGTCGACTATAGGTCAGAGAATGCCTGAGAGAAATTCTGGATTATCTACTTAAAAAAACATATGCCTACTCCAAAGAAAAAAAAGCCAGAAATACAAGTCATCGAACAAGCTCAAGCTGCCAATGAGGAGAGAGCCTATAAAGTAAATGAAATGGAGGATTTGGTACATAATTTCGATGTTCAAAAAATCCTCAATCTCAACGAAAAACTCCGAGCGTATTATGAGAAAAAGGAAGATGAAGAAATCCTCGAGCTCCTCGATCGTATGACCGTCGTCATGAATGAGGTGAGAGAAATCATCGATCAGGTCAAAGCAAAGAGAATCTCTCTCGAACAAGGGCAGAGAGAGATACAAGAAAAACTCCAGGAAATCAACCAAGTTCTCCAGATGATGCAAGACTGGCAAGCAACTGGCCTCTAAAAATCCTCCATTGCTGGAGGATTTTTTAAAAAACCGAAAATAGAATTATTTCTTTTTTGGAGCTTCTGTGGTGCAGCAAGCAGTATCACAACATCCCATACCACACCAGCTCTTGATGAGCTTGAGTGCTTTTTGAAAGAAGACTGCGAAGAGGAGGAGGTCGAGACGGATTTGTTCGAGAAGACCAGCTGCCTTGACGTAGAGATTTCCTTCGAGAGGTTTGAGGTGAGTGAGCTTGAAGAGGAGAGCGATACCCATAACACATGAGAGGAGGAATGCAGCATAACGAGATGTCTTGCGGCAACCAACAGCGATAGAGAGACCTCAGAGGAGTTCGATAGCAGCAGCAATGGTACCAAGAACGAGAGCAATTTGAGTGTTTTGGACGCCGACGAGACCAAGAGCCATACCGCCGACACCAGTCAGCATACCTTTACCAGTGATGAATTTCATCGAACCAGCAGCGATCATAATAAGTCCCGCTACAACTCCCGTTACACTTGGGCAGAACCACTTACCGAGTCCAGTCTTAGAACAACAATCTTTTTGCATAAAAAACGAAATATAAAATAAAGTGGTCTTATTTTACTCTTTGGCTTTGGCAAGCAATCTCAATTTGATTGAGATTTTTGTTTTGTGTGTTTCATATATATTTTCCTAAAAACATTTTTTGAAAACTTGTAAAAAAGTCACGTCTTCATACTATGCTAACATTTCAAAAACAAATCATGTTACCATTATGGAATCACTCTTTTCTGCCCTTGATACACTTCTCGAGCTCCCCTTTCCTGCCTTTGAAAAAAAACTTATAAAATTTGAGGAAGAATTTAAAAAACTCTCTATTTCTGACGTCTCAGAGGAAGAACTCGAGTGATACTTTCTCCGTGTCAAAAATGATTACGAAAAAGCGACCGGTGACCGGGCCAAGACACATCTGTCCATTCTCGGATATTTGTCACATTTTGATACCCTCGTTGAGAAATATTTCCCAGATTATGTTGCCATTTTTCAAACATCTCTCGAGCGTGATGATCAGGATACCATAGCTCCGGTGAATTATGGTTTTCTCGAACATATGGATGAGATACTCCGCGAATACACACATCGCCTCAGTGACCCTGATAATTATCCATCATACACTGCTTACATCCAAGAACTCATACAAAATAGTATGATAGATCTCTATTTCTGGCTCCAGGAAAGAGAAAGTGCGCAAGAGAAAAAAGCAGGAGCAGAGGACAGAAACACAGAATTACTCATCAAATCGAGTGGCGATACCAAAAATTCAAATCTGCGATTCACACGTCAATGCCTCGAACTCATGAATGAATGAGTACTCGAAAAGATATTTTTTGACCACGAGTACCCTATCCGTGTCTCTCCAGCCGATCCAGAACTACAACTCATAGGACGCTACGAACACAAGAAAGAAGCAGCATTGTAAATAACTATACTCTTTTATTTTGGCGTTTCTGGGTATCATGGACACGTGTCGTCTATTCAACACTATTTTTTCCGACGTTATCTCTCGCCTGGTGATGAAATCAGAGCTATTTTTCATAGACACTTCCTCGTCGCATTCCCAAACATTCTTTTTTGGCTCG
>CAZRUI010000003.1:0-39126 GCA_964603225.1 uncultured Candidatus Peribacteria bacterium
TGGTGGAGGTGATGGGAATCGAACCCTGATGATTATGCCTTTCATGCCCAATAAGGCTTTCGAGGAATATTTTCGACAAAATTACGGAAAAAGTTGGGAATTTTTATCCCCATAGGGAGACGAGGCAGTAGAGCATTTATAAAAGCACGGAAGTAAAAAAGTCACAAAAAAATGCATTGAATCTTTTTTAAAATTGTTATCTCTTAAATACTTCTTATAAATTATATGTCTTTCAAGACTTGAGAAGATAGTCTACAATTTCAGAAAAACTTTTCATAACTCTTTCTGCAAGCATAAAACTTTGGCCTTTTGATAATTCATGTGGTACAACTAAGCATGGTATTTGAGCCCTATTTGCCGAGATGAGTCATTTTTCTGTATCTTCAATTGCTATGCAATCATGAGGTCGTGTTTGCGAAAGTTGCAATGCTTTTAAATACGGATCTGGATTTGGTTTTTCTTTTTTTGCATCTTCTTGAGTGATGACAAAATCAAAAAAATTTCTAATGCCCGTTTTTTGCATAATAATATCAAAATGAGGCTTTCTCGATCCGGTCACAATACCCATAATATAATGACCAAAGAGGCGTTCCAAAGTTTCTCTGACGCCTGGCATCAGAGCCACCTCTTTTTCCAAAAGCTTAGAATACAAGGCATTTCTTTGCTTACGCAATTCATCAATTTGCTCTTCAGGTATGCCTTTTGCTTCAGCAAGTGACCAGGAACTCGTATTGTGCAGCAAAGATTCTTCTATAAACCATTTTTTCGTCATCTCCACACCAACACTTGCTAATACTTGTTGTGTTGCTTTGAAGTATAAAGATTCAGAATCAACCAATGTACCATCGTTGTCAAAGAGAAGGGCTTTCATAGATATATATGTTAAAAAATACCTATATCAGTGCGATATTGCAGGACACCATTTGTGCTCTTCGCAACTGTATCAATAGCGTCGATACATTGAGCAAAGGTTTTTGCGGACTTACTCATTGCAACAGTTCTTGATAGTCCTGTTCTATAATGATTATTTGCAAGTTTTGAACAATTCCCCCAATGAATATTTACTCAGATTTTTCCAGCAAGAGATGTGTTTATTCGAAAATCTTGCACTCTTCGTGACCGCCCTGGATAACTTCTTGGAACAAGACATTTTACTATTACACATTCAGAGGAAAATTCTATGTCAGATTTTGAGTCCATTGAAAACATGCTCTCCAAAAGAATCGAAAATTTACTTTTCAAATTTTCTAAAATGACAACTATTTCAGGATCCCCAGGTCGAACATCAATTTCATTGAAAAAAATCTTCTGATCTCGTGATTTAAAAAACTGAAATGAGAACATGCCTTGAGTGTTTCCATACATTTCTTCAAACCTATGCAATATTTTTTCTGCTATAGTACAAGCATCGGAATAATCTTTGGGTGTCATAAATGGTAAATGCTTTTCCGACGATGAAGCCGAGCCCATACTTCCCGTCTTGCACCCCTGATTTCCATCATACAAAAACGGATAATCTTTGATAGATTTTGTAAAATGCACACCATTTTTTCCAAGAAATGCATAAAGAGAAAAATCTTCTCCTTCGATGAAATCTTCAATGAAAAGAGTTTCTCCAGGATGACGAGAAAATATATTTTGTATTTGATTAAGCGATGATTGTCGATCGGAAATAAAAAAAAATGTTGTTGTTTTTTCATGGAGTTTTCATGACGATATTATCGCTTAAAAATGAACAAAAATCACTGTAGTCCTGGAATGATTGGCACTGGATAAAATTTGATACAGCATGAGGAGCTACAGTTTTCACGACAGATTTACAAAAAAATTTATCTCTTTCCAATCAAGACCATTTGGATCATGGTCCAAAAACTTGAGGAAATGGTATATCACCAACTCCAGCAAATATGGTATCTTCACTTGTTGGGAAAATGACATCTATCGATTTTTCTATCGAATACTTTTCGATAAACTTTTTTCAACAATGAGGAACTGCTTGAAAACCATTAAGTAAAAACTGAAGTTCTGAATTTCTTCTACTCAAAATACCATACACACGACATCATTCATCCTTAAGTCGTTTTGCTATGGAATATTCTCTTGCTCAATGTCCGATAAGGAGATATTTCATTATTGAGAAGTTAATAATTGTATTGTTTTTTGGATATATTCATCACTTCAAATATCTGATCGATATTCCAATGGTCACGTCACATGCGCTTGGATATTTTCAATGATTTTTTTCGTTGCCTCTCCAGATGAATAGCTCTCAGCTGAAATAGCCACCGATCTCGAATTACCAATTGTGCGGTATTCATTACCAGACAATCTTTCTGCAGCAGAAAAATCAACATGACATCAATTTTCTAAAATTCGCGGGACATCAACACTAAAAATCCGTTCTTTTCCTGCACGTATTGCATAATCTGGAGATACGAGATAGATTACACTTGAAGCCAAGTTTTTAAATTTCACTGTGAGATTATGGAGTTTTCACTCAGTAATAGCATGCATTATTTGCAACCAATTACTTTGAAGAATATTCATGATGTTTATGCTTTCAGGATCGCCAAATCGCGCATTAAACTCTATTACTTTGAGCTCTCCAGATTGGGTAATAAAAAAACCAGCATTCAGCACTCCGGAAAATTGTCGTTCGTGCTCACGTAAAAAGGTAATAGCTTTCTGCATGATGACACAAGCATAATCATAATGAGCTTGCGTCATGAATGGAAGTATCAATTCGCGAGCAGTATAACATCACATACCACCAGTACCGGGCCCAGCATCACCAGTAAAACGATAAGGATAATCATACGTCGCAGGAGGGAACTGAATAGTGTTTCCATCTGATATGCCTTGAATCGTAAACTCGACTCATGTGATTTTTTCTTCAATGATGACAGAACTTCCTTTTCATGAATTCAGGAGCGATAGTGCATACTGTTTAGCCTCAGTATTATCTCGTAAATGCGGTCAAACCACCTTTACTCATTTTCCTCACGTCAATCATTGAGGTTTTACGGCAACAGGTTTTTCTCCAAATTCTTGAAATATTGACTCAATGTCAGCAGGGCTATGTGCTATTCTATACATCGGATTTGCTTCTGGCGCAATAAGTTCAACAACTCGTCGAGAAAATTCTTTATTCCATTCAATTTCTGCACCTTTTTTTGTGGGTCAAACCGTTGGGATATTTTTTGCTTTGAGTGAATCCACAACGCCTGCCGCCAAAGGTTCATCTGAACTTACCATGGCCATATCAATCCCTTGTGATACAGCAAAATCGGCAACAAAATTTGGGTTTGTTATCGATCAAATTGTAAATGCACCATTTGTGCTTCAAACAATATCACATATTGAGGGATTCATATGCCCCATCACAGCATACACTTTACTTCCTTGCCCCATTTCTTTCGCTAGAACACTTTCCCTCCCTCCATGTCCAACAATGAGCGTATTCATATCTAATTAGGGTTTATTTATATCACTATGATACATGATGATTTTAAAAATCAAGACCCACTGGCTTGTATCTTAGTTTGTGACTGGAATTTATGTTTATTTAATTCATTTATTCTCAAGTAGTTTAGAAGAATATACTCTGCTTTCAAAACATTGCTTAGTGTATCTCCATCTCTAGGGAAATGGTCTAGAACAAAATATTCGAGAATGCAATCCCTCAAAGGATTCCCGAAGAATTTTCAACAAAAAAGTGCCCCGATGTACTCGGGACACAATATGCCATTAGTGTGCTATCTGGCGGAGGTGATGGGAATCGAACCCATGTCTCAGCGTGTGTACCATCTCGCCTACTCTTATAGTTTGATTTGATACCAAGTGTAGGGAAAATCAAACAAAAATTATACTTGGGTGATAGACGGAGTACGGCGGAGAGCTGGTCTATCAGCGTCTCTACGACGAGAGGAGAATTATATTCTGAGAGAGCCTCCTATGCACTGCAATCAGAGGTGTCACAGGCAAAATGCCATGTCATCCCGAAGGAAAGTGACTACTGGCTCGCACTAGGCGTAGACAGCAGGAGAAAATGCCGCTTTGAAGCGAGAAAGTCCTCCGAAAGAAAGTGTTTTAGCACTTAAGTTGAGTCTGTTTTGGTGTTGACGGGAGATACAGACATCTACCGAAGAGCAAAGATGATTCCACAGGCGCCGATAGAAACCGGTCACCCCCTTTACATGAACAGTGTTGAGAGTTATAGACTTTTCTCCTGGGAAATCAAGAATTTCAAGGGAAAATCACGGGAAATACTCTCAACTTTATTTATTATACACATTTTTATGATTTTGTGTAAAGAAAGTGTGAATTTTATGCGCAAAACCATTTGCAGATGAGGGCTATTTTCGGTATTATATGGGAAAGGTTATGGCACAAAGCATTTTCATACCGAAAACATCGGACCCGACACCTGTCGTCACTCCTCTTACTGATGCAGTTTCAAAGGCTACAGAAGCCACTCAAGGCATGAGTGGTCTCGAGATGGTCTACTGGATCATATGAGGTATTGTCGTTTTTTTCTTTTTACGATGGATTATACGACTCGCCTTTGAGATTATCCTCTCTCCGACACTCGTCTATGTCCAGATTTCTCTCCCCCGTTCAGACTCAAAACTCGATAAAGAACATGAGACAAAGAAAGATTTCAAAGAAAAAATCGGCATCATGAACCTCGTTCATAATGCCATATGGAAGATATCAACAACCTCCCTCTGGTTTACGGTGATGAATTTCATTTTCAATCACATAAAAGTCTCCTACGAAATTATTTATAAAGACGGGCAAGCCTATTTCTTTCTCGTCACCTATCGAAATCTCTTTCACACGATTTCGCAGAGTATCACATCTATCTACCCAGATGCCGAGGTCGTCATCCGTGATAAGTCAGAATACATCAGTTTCACCGGTAACCACTCTGTCATTCGTACGACCAGCATCAAGAAAGCAGACGATAAATACTTCCCTATCAAGACATACAAATACTTCGAAGAAGATCCGCTCACAACTTTTACCAATGTCTTTGGTGGTCTCAAAAAAACTGATGTCGCTGTCTACCAGATAGTTGCAAAACCTCTCTCACACAGCTATAACAATAAAGCAAAAGAAATCGCAGGACTCTACAGTAAAGGAAAATATAAACAAGGCGGAAGCTTTCTCTTCTCACTCACATCGATGAGCAAACTTCTCGCTCCTCTCGGATGGCTCGTGACCAACTTCGTACAAAATAAGAGTGAGGAAAATCCTATGGGTGCAGGGAGTGGTGACTCATACAAGATATTTAATCAAGCAGAACAAGAAGCTCAGAAGATGGTGGGCGAAAGTGCAGCACAGAGTGCTTTTGATTGTACAATTCTAGTTCTCGTTGGCAGTGATTCGGCTGAATCAGCACAAAATGGTATCAATAGCATGCTCACATCGACAAGCGTCTTTACCAACGAATATTGTAATGAGCTCGACAATAATCAGTTCCTCGAAGGAGCTTTTCGCTGGCTCATGAAACCCCTACACTGGATTTCTTTCCGCCACAAACTCGCAGGATTTTTTACAAAAAAATGCCCATACAGTATCGATGAACTGACGACACTCTACCACTTCCCTGACGTCAACTATAACAAATCACCTATCATTTATTGGCTCGGTTACAAGAAAGTGGCACCTCCATCAAATCTCAAAATCCCAAAAGAAAAACTCATCCTCACTGATTATGTCCGTGATGGAGAATACATCCTGACAGAAGATGGTTCGAAACTCAAAACTGATAAATTCGGTAATATAGCTCGCGGACCAAATGACGGATTTCTCCTCGAAAATGGTGAGGAAATAGCACTCAATACTGATGGTGAGAAGCGCGGACAGCCAGTCGATGCAGGAAAACTTCCCCGCTCGGAAGAAAAAGAACGTCTCCTCGGCGGCTTCCCTGTATACAAGGGCGCAGTTCTCCTCGGTTGGAATGAATACAGAAACAAGAAACAACCAATCTATTTCGATAACAAAGACCGTGGTCGACATCACTATATCATCGGTAAATCATGAGGAGGTAAATCTGTCCTCATCGGGTATCTCGCACGCCAAGACCTATGGAATGGTGAAGGTATCGGTGTCATCGATCCTCACGGAGACCTTATCGAAGATATACTCTCCTTTACACCAAAAGATCGTGCCAAGGACATGGTTATATTTGATCCAGCAGATTATGAAAGACCGATGGGTATGAATATGCTCGAAGTTATCTCGACTGACCCTGATCTCCGGGCTATAGAAAAAGATCGTGCCGCTCTCGATGCGACAGCTATATTTATCAAAATCTTTGACGAAGAAATATTTGGTCCTCGCATCCAGCACTACTTCCGAAACGGTGCGCTCACGCTCATGGATGATGAAGAAGATGGCGGGACACTCATCGATGTTCCTCGTCTTTTTGTCGATGAAGCCTTCATGAAATACAAAGTAAGTAAAGTCCAGAACCCTGTCGTCAGAGCATTCTGGGAACATGAATATGCTCAGACAGGTGATCGAGAAAAACAAGAAATGATTCCCTACTTCTCTGCGAAATTTGGACCATTTATCACCAACACGACGATTCGTAACATCATCGGACAGCCAAAGTCAGCGTTCAATATTCGTGAGATCATGGACAATCGTCGTTGTCTTCTCGTCAATCTCTCAAAGGGTAAAATCGGAGAGCTCAATGCACAGCTCCTGGGTCTCATCTTTGTCTCAAAGGTAAATATGGCAGCCATGAGTCGTGCTGATATGCCAGAAAAAGACCGTAAAGACTTTTACTTCTACGTCGATGAGTTTCAGAATTTCGCGACAGATACATTTGGAGATATTCTCTCAGAAGCTCGTAAATACCGGCTCTCTCTTATTATGGCACACCAATTTATCGCGCAAATTGGTGGCGCACACAAGTCTGCTAAAGGAGATAAGCCATCAATCAAAGATGCCGTATTCGGTAACGTCGGTACGATGATGTCATTTAAGGTTGGTGCAGAAGATGCGGAGTATCTCGAAAAAGAATACGCCCCTACCCTCTCACAACAGGACATCATCGGTATAGCAAACTTCACAACATACTGTAAACTCAATATCGATAATGCCTCTACACGACCATTTGATATCAAAACTATTTGGGATAATTTCTACCGCAATGATCGTGCAGCAAAGATTATCAAGGAATATTCTCGAAAGATGTATGCACGAAAGAAACAATACGTCGACATGGAAATCGAGGCTCGTCTCGGTATCAATAAGGACGAAGGAGAATCATGAACAACTCCAACTGATGCTCCAACTCCTCCACAATAAAATCATCTCTTTATGTCTCTCATAGTACGCTCTTTCAAAACATTACTTTTTTTCGCAGGCATAGCTGGTTGTCTCTGGGTCAGTGCTGATCTCCCAGGTCTCCGACAAATCTATGAGGGTGATAAATACTATAATTATAGTGGAGGAAATACAGACGGAACTGGTATTAGAAATGTCCTGATTCAGATATTCAAAAGCCTCGCTATAGCAGTTTTTATCCTTGCTGTGATTATCGCATTTATCTCTGTTATACGTCTCCTTACATCAGGAAATGGAGAAGAAGATTTCTCGACATGGATGATGACACTCGTATGGAGTGTTGCGGGACTCTTTCTGATATCGATAGCCTATACTGTTATCAGACAATTTGAAACACGTGTATTTAGCGAACAAACTATCAATACACAAACCGTTTATAATGCTGTTATTAATATTATCTATCCTCTTCTCAATTTTCTCCGATATATTGCGGCTACATGTTTCTTTTTGACCGCTATATATGCATTTTATCGTATCGTGACTTCTGCTGGAAATGAAGAAGGATTTGATGAAGGGAAAAAGATATTTATTGGTTCTATCATAGGGTTCGTTATCATGATGATAGCTGAACCTCTTGTGCGAATTGCCTATGGCGGTGGTAAATGTGGAGGCAACACAATTTTTGGAGTCCCTACCAACTGTACAAATCGTGTCTTCGATGCCTCATCAGTGCTCGGAACGATTGCAAAGATTATTGTCTTTCTCAACGGCTTTATCGCACTTGTCGTAATCATCATGATTATTTATGCTGGCTTTCTCGTTCTCACAGGCGCTGGAGATGAAGAAAAAAATGACAAAGCAAAAAAGACCATCAGTTATGCACTCATCGGTGTGATTATTTTGATATTCAGTTACGTGATATACCGATTTATGATTCTCCAATCATAACCACTAGAAGCAGTACTTCTTTGGCGTGATGATAGGACATGGTCTCTCGCGTCCATCCTTGATGACCTTTTCACAGACACGAGCAGATATCTCATCAGCACCATCTGGACGAGTCTTGATACGATATTGGAAATATTCTGTGACTGGTTGTGGATTCAGATCAGCCTTGAGCGTATAGGTATACTCGACACAATAAATTGCTTCACTTGGTTTCTGTTCAGCTGCCAGAGAAATATTTTTTACAGAGTATCCCCCATTCGTTTTCCCGAGAAATTGAGAGAATGAATATATATCACGGCGAGCATTACAGAGCGTGTTCGAGAGTAGAGAACATGCTGTCTGATAATCAGCTGACTGGATGGAAGAAAAGTACTTATCGAGAAGCTGTCGACCGCGGAGTTGAAGTGTATCCGTAGTACGAGGATTATACCGAGCAGGATCAAACGTGGCAGTTGTTGTAGGCACAGGAACGACAGGAGTTGTCGTATTGACTGGCGCTAAACTCTCTTTACCTGTTCTAACAGTATCGATGGTATCAGCCGGATTTTGTGTGTCTTGTGCAGGCACATTGGTACGAGCAAATTGTTTTTGACCGTATACAAAATAAATCAAAAATGCGAAAAACAAAACCACAAAAATCAGCGCAAAAAGAATAAAAATATATCGTGCGTCTGATGGAGCTGGGCGATGAGGAGAAGGAACCATACAAAAAATAATTATATGGAAACTAGTATACAAAAGTCTGCTATTCTTCGAATTTTTTAGGCTTGCATCGAGCGTTTTTTATTCTGACGCATGTATTGCGAGAGCGAACTGCTTGGCACGATCCTCATAATCACGGAACATATCGAAGCTCGAACATCCTGGAGAAAGGAGGATAATATCACCTTCTTGAGTATTATGAGACATGAAATCAACAGCTTCCTGCATAGTAGCAACAGATGTTGCAGAAACAAAAGCATCATGAGCTGCTTGGAGAAAAATAGGTTTCGTCTCCCCGATGACAACACACTGAGCACAGTATTTTTTAAGCTCAAATCCGAGGTCTTCAAATGGATCGCCTTTATCTTTTCCACCAGCAATGAGATGGACTTTTTGTGGTGCAAAAGCACACAAAGCGGCATAGAGAGACTGTACTGTTGTTGATTTACTGTCATCAATCCAGATTTTTCCTCACTTAATTGATATTCTCTGGAGTCTGTGTGGGAGGGCAGGGATAAGAGGTAAAGTAGCAGAAAGAACCTTGACTGGTATACCGAGTTTGAAGGCCAGAGACGCAGCAAAAAATATATTTTTCACATTATGTTCACCAAAGAGTTGTCGGTCAGAGAGATCCACAAAGGCTTCAGATGTAAGAGGAAGTAAATTGTTTTCTATAGAAAAATCCTCAGGCATCACAATGGCTTCAATGGGAAAATGAGGTAATTCTGGAAGTAACGAAACAACAGACGATGGATAAAGTATTGTCTTTTTAGTATGAGCCAGGAGATTCTGTTTCGCATTGTAATACTCAGAGAGATCGCGATGCCAATCCAGATGGTCTGGGTGGAGATTGGTGAGGATAGCATTATCAGCATAAAACGTACGAATGTGGTATGCCATAAAGCTCGACACCTCGAGCACAATATGTCCTTCTTTTTCTCATTTTTGAATTATTTCGAGAAGTATATCAGCAAGAGCAGTACCGAAATTGCCACCGAGGTATACTGGCATCTCTGGAAAACCAGCATGAAGGAAGTGATAGAGGACAGAAGATGTCGTCGATTTACCATCAGTACCAGTAACAGCATGAATTTGGAATCATTTTGGGATATATCGAGACAAGAAATCGAGTTCAGATACGACCTTATCCGTCTGGTATACACGATGAGATGAGGAGAGACCTGGGGATGGAATAATAGAAGAATATTCCTCAAAAGAAGAAGGGGCATCACTCTCATCACAGAGTGTATATTGTTGTTCTATATGCTGACAAAATCGGGCAAGTGATTGGCCAACTCGACCTTTACCGTAGATAAGAATATGAGTCATAATAGTTCTATTATAAGAATTTTATCGTTCCTGTCTTCTCTATTTTTTGAAGAAGCTGTGGATGTTCAGACAAATATGTACCGAGTTTGATAGCTGATTCTTCCGATGGATCAATAATAATAGATGAAGGGAAAAGTCGATGAAGAGGCTTTCGGAGATAGGCGTAATGTGTGCATCAGAGAATAATACCGGCGGGGGTATGTTTGTCAGAAAGTGCTTGAGTAGAGAGAAAAAGAGGCGTTTTAGATGAAAGACATGCTCCAGAAAGAGATGAACAAGATGTATCATTTTGACAGGCATGAATACAGCCAAAGTAGACATCAACTAATTCTCTCCACTCGGGAGTATCACAATTCCACCCAAGAGGATCATAGAGATCGAGTATTTTTTGAAAATCTGCCTCAGCATGGCATCTCTGAACAGGTAAAAGTGATTCAATAGAACGAACGAGATCGCCAGAGAGAGCTATTTCATCGACCACAGTATCTGGATCGAGGATTCTTACACGTTCAGCATACGTACGAGACTTGACTGTTTGTTCTGTGGCAAAAACAATGACATTTTTGAGACCAAGTTCGACCACTTTTTCCGCGCCTGGAATAGTCACACCCAGTACTTTCTTATTAGGAAATACCTCGGTTTGTATTTTTCGAAGTGTCCACGCTGAGGCAGTATTACAAGCCAGAATAACAACTTCAGCACCTGCATCAAAGAGTTTTTGAACACCGGCAATAGTAAATGACTGTATTTCCTCAGGTGTCTTTTCCCCAAAAGGGCAATGCTCATAATCAGCATAATAAATGTATGACCATTCCGGAAATCTCCTTTTCATCGCTGCAAGAAAAGTTAAACCTCCAGAACCTGAATCAAATATACCTATCATACAATGTGTTTAGAGCGAAAAATTCTCTGGAATCGACGGAATTCTGACCAATTGAGTGCCATAAAAACAAGAGAATAAATAGCAATGATTCCCATGATACCACCAAAAAGAGCCAGGCGACCATCAAAATAATTCTCCAGATGAACGGTTGAGAGGGCCCAACTCAGAAGCCCTATTCAGACCACATTTTCCCAGAATACTGGCCAACGAAAACTCGCTGCGAATTTGCGAGTCTGACGGAACGAAAGTATCCAGATAAATATCCACCCAATACCACTCGCAAACGCAGAACCAACAACACCCCAGAGACGTAAAAAGATATAATTTGTAACCAAATTCAGAGCAACGCCAGCCAAGAGAATAAACATTTTTGTACGAGGTCGACCGCTGGCAGAGAGAATTTGAAAATCAATCTGCAATAAAAAGTTAAAGAGCAAAAATGGAGAAGAGTAGAGGAGAATTTTACCTGACATCTCATATTCTGAACCAAAGAGTGTCGTCGTAAGTGTATCACCAAAAAGCATAAAAAAGCTCGTCATCATAAGACCAACTATGGAAAATAGCTCATAAGAAAAAGCATGGATAGCAATGATTTTTCTTTCTTCCCCTTTTTTCATGAGATCAGAAAATACAGGAAATAAGAAGTACACACCAGGAAGCAGAAACAAAAAAGGAATACGTATGAGTGAGAGGTAGTTCGTATAGTACCCGGCAGCTCTCGTATCGAGCATATAGACAACCATCTGCATATCTATCTGCGAGAGGAGCATACCGACATTGGCAGACAGCATAACCCAGAAAGCATATTTAAAGACTGTCTTGTATTCAGAGAGAGAAAAACGCCAACCTTCGAGAGTAAAATATCCCCTATATTTTACAAGAAGAAAAATAACAGAGAACACTACGCCCAGTACGACAGATAGTGACCATGCCCAAGCATATTGTTCTATCGTATGCATGTCAAAATACCACAAACCACACACCATGGTCATAAGGACAAACATCCGGAGAAAGTCTGTTGATTTCTGCAAAAACGTATCCTGCACAGCCTGAAAAAAAGTATTCACAGTTCTAAAAATATTTTCAGAGAAAAATTGTATTACCAATATATTGAGTATGACAGCAGCCTGTGGTGTATCAAAATAGTGATCAGCCAACCAGTGTGATCAAAAAAATATCAAGAGAGCCAGAATAGTACTCGTGAACATCTGCGTACAAAATGCTATAGAAAAAGTACTTGTAATCTTCTTTTTATCCTTCTCATGAATATGTCCTGGGAGAAAATAATTAAGACTCTCCGTCATGCCAAAATCATTATAAGCCCCAAGAATAATCATAAAACTCATAACCGCGTAGAGAGTTCAGAGCTCTTCAACAGAAACAGAATTCGATATAACAATTTTGACTATATAGCCTGTTGGGGCAATCAAAAAAGAAAAGAAGTAAATCCAGATATTTTTTCGGAGTAAACGGGAGAAATAATGATTATCAGATGTCATAAAAAAATTTAGACTTTCATCACTTCTTCTTCTTTTGCTTTTGATATTTCATCAATTTGTTTATTTGCCACATCGATAGCCTTTTGGAGGTCTTCTTCATATCCCTTGAGAACATCCTCTGATTCAGTTTTATCAGTCTTAGACTTTTGGATATTTTTATGGAATTCTGCGCGAATACTACGAACAGACACTTTTGCGTCTTCAGCCATATCTCGAGCGATTTTCTGGAGATTGCGACGATTTTCTTCTGTCATCATCGGTATATTGATGAGGATGCTGTCACCCCTATCCTGTGGATTGAGACCAATATTGGCACCAGCGATACCTCGGCAAATATCGGCACCAGTTGACCGATCAAATGGTATAATAGAGAGCGTACGTTGATCCATAACAGAGACAGTCGCCACATTCTTGACTGGCATAGAGGAACCATATACAGGCACGAGGACGTCTTCGACGAGTTCAGGCTTTGCACGCCCTGCCTGGAGCTTGCTGTATTCAGATTTGAGATGTTCGAGAGCTTTATTGAGCTGTGGTTGCAGGTCGGAGAGCATAGAAAACAAGAGTTAAAGAAAAGAATACATGGATTATAGTGAGAAAAATATTTTTCCAAGCATGACCACCGTGACAAAGATTTTTTTTCGATAGAATCGTCGCATGCTCAATGCCGAACAAAGACGTGCTGTTTCCATCATAGACTGACCCCTTCTGATACTCGCTGGAGCATGATCAGGGAAAACCCATACACTCACAGAACGAGTGTATTCGATGATACACGAAGTCGGCATAGCTCCTACATCGATTCTCTGTGTTACTTTTACCAATAAAGCAGCAAGAGAAATGCGTGAGAGAATAGCAAAAAAACTCGGACGAGATATGCCCATGTCATTTGGTATACCTCGTGACTTCCCTCTTGTGTCGACATTTCACTCTATGGGGGTCATGTTTCTCCGACTCTTTATCGATCGAATTGGGTATGCGAGAAATTTTTCTATTTACGATGAGGATGATGTCCGTTCTGTGATAAAAGATATCCTCGAAGAAAAACGAATCGACCTCAAAGAAGCCCCTCCAAGACAAGTCCAATATGAAATATCTCTTGCCAAAAATAGTGGACTCTCCCCTGATCAATATGCTATCACGGTTGAGAGTCATTTCCAGGGTCTCGTCGCAGAGATATTTCCAGACTACCAGAAAAAAATGAAGGCAAATAACGCCCTTGATTTCGATGATATCCTCCTCAAAACCAGGGATATACTCCATCTCCCTTCGGTGCTTGAATACTTCCACGATACATTTCAGTACTTCTGTGTCGATGAATACCAGGATACAAATACCATCCAGTACGAAATCATTCAACTTCTCGCGAGTAAATCAAAAAATCTCTGCGTCGTCGGTGATGATTGGCAGGGTATATATTCTTGGCGTGGGGCAAATATCCAAAATATCCTCAATTTCAAACACGATTTCCCTGCTGCCGAAGTGGTAAAACTTGAACAAAACTATCGTTCCACGAGTAATATCATCAATGCTGCAAACGTCGTCATCAAAAATAATAAAACAGCGCTCGATAAACGCATGTGGACCGAGGCAGAAGAAGGTGAAAAAATCGAGATACACGAGTGCTCAAGCGAACGTGAAGAAGCTGATAAAATAGGAAATTTTGTAGAAAAAAATCCAGCAGCATGGGCAATACTCTATCGTACCAATGGTCAATCACGTGTGATAGAAGAAGCTCTTATTCGACGATGAGTACCATATGAGATTATTGGTGGGCTCAAATTCTATGACCGAAAAGAAATAAAGGATATCATCGCCTATCTCAAAGTCATTATGACGCCCACAGACGGTATAGCATGGAAGAGAATCGTGAATACACCTCCGCGAAAAATCGGTCCAACAACGATAGAACGGACGATGAAATACGTCGAAACAACAGGTATAGACTACATGTCTCTCGACACTCCTCTCTCACGATGAAATCAGAGTACCATAGAAACACTCGAAGGATCAACTCACATCGACCACATTCCTGAGATGAAAAATGCTGCAAAAACAGCTATGACAGGTTTTACAGGCATCATGCGAGAAATACAAAAAACAGCATGAGAATTACCAGCACGACTCCTCATCGATAAAGTCCTCCAGCTCATCAAATACCAAGAATATCTGGAAGAGAATTTCTCACCACCAGAAGTCGAAGCAAAAGTCGATACTATTAATGAACTCAAAAATCTGGCATCACGCTATGATGACTTACCACCAGCGGAATCACTGATGCATTTTCTGGAAGATATCGCACTTATCACTGCTGAACAAAACAATGATGACAGAACAGAAAAAGTTCTCCTGATGACGACTCATAGTGCCAAATGACTCGAGTTTGACCATGTCATCATCGCTGGAGCTGAAGAGTGAATTTTTCCACATTCGAGAACACTCTTTGAACCAGAAGAGCTCGAAGAAGAACGTCGCCTCTGGTATGTCGCTATGACACGAGCAAAGAAGAAACTCATCGTCACACGCGCAAACGAGCGGTATAGTTTTGGGACGTATTCGAGCAATATTGCGAGCCGCTTTATCTCAGAAATACCAAAAGAATATACAGAAATACATCAACCACGAAAACTCTTCATGACGGATTTTCTGGGTACATCTGGAGAATCCTCACTCGAGTGAGATTGGGCACGAAGTGAACCAAAAGAAAAAACTTTTTGACTCGGAGCACAGGTAAGAAAAGAAATTCAGGATTTTTCTCTGGGAGACCGTGTAGAACACAAAAAATTTGGAGTTGGGACCATTGTTTCTCTGACCGGAGACGTAGCACAGATAGCTTTTTCAAATGGCATAAAAAGTCTCAATATCCGCATCGCGCCACTCACAAAACGATAGATATTACTCAGCGAGCTCGCGTATTATTTTCTCTATATTTTCTATTTTATTTCTGAGAAACTCTATTTTTTGAGTAGTTTCCAGAGTAGAAACCGTAGTCTGGGATTCGAGTTCTGAGAGCTCTTTTTGATAACGAAGGAGAAGTGTTGTATAACGCATTCTCTTGGCTGTATTTGTATCAGGATCAATAGTTTCAGTTACTAAAACTTCAGCACTTATTTGCTCTTCTCCAGAGACAATTGCCTGAGAGCCCAGATATTTCGAAGTATCAAAGTTAAAAGGCGTGTAGAGATATGCGAGAATCCCAACAAAGAGAATACTCACAATCAAAAACACGATATAGGCCTTGAGATGATGAGAAGTTTGAGACATAAAGATACAAAAATACTATCTACAAAAATATATTGTCAATTATTTGCAGTGAGTAAAAAAATATGCTAACGTATATATGTAACTCCTCGAATATGACTCTATTTTCCTTTATTAATAAACAAAATAAGAAGATTTGGATAGCCAACCTCCTCTTACTCTGTACGTATGTACTCATACAGACACCTGGTCATGTATGGCTGATGGCAATATCACAAGGAAATAGTGCAAAACCATTTAATGGGGCTATGATGCCAATTGCATTTGTACCAGACTGGAAAAAAGCAGACTATATTGATCAGCGAGCAACGCTTGATTATTCTGCCGTGAATCAGTATGACCTCATACCGACACCACGTATAGATGATCTCAAAACGGATTTTAATAGCATGTTCACCTATCTCACGGTATTTCGTGGGAGATATATGGATGAGGAGAGAGCGCCCAATACTGGCTCTCATGATGGAGTTGATATTCGTGCACCGATTGGTACACCAGTATTTGCCATCGGACATGGTAAAGTCGTACGAACCAAAGACGACCCAAATAATAAATACATCACAATCGAACACAAAAACGTAAAATATCGTGGCGAAGTAGGCAAATATTATTCGAGCTATCTCCACCTCTCTCAAGTACTTGTACAACCTGGAGATGTCGTCGATAAAGGTACTCTCATAGGTCGTGTTGGCCTCACAGGTTTTACTACTACTCCACACCTTCATATCCAGGTAGATAACGAAGAGGCTCCTTTTTATCCTTATTGGCCATTCACACTTACAGAAGCTGCTGAGGCTGGATATTCTTTCTTTGAATGAGTCGATGCTGGTCTCAATCAAGATCTCATCGAAAAATACAGTGTCGATCCGATCGACTTTATCAGAAACGCAACGGGCGTAGAAGGTAATAGTTCATCTCAAAATAACACAAACACAACTCCGACAACACCTGTTGCCACTCCAACTCCAGCACCAACTCCAATAGTGTCAAAGCCAACTCCAGGTACATTTATTGACGTATCATACAATCATAAAAACTACACATCTATTAGCTATTTTGCGCGTCAATGAATCATAAAATGATTTGAAGATGGTACATTCAGGGATGAAAAAAATGTCACTCGTTCTGAACTCTTAGGTATAGTACTCAAGGCTCTGGATATCGCTCCACATGGAGAAATAGTGACTGGTATCTTTCACGATGTACCGAGAGAACATTGGGTTAATCCTCTCATTTCAGAAGCAGTAAAAAGAAAAATTGTCTCAACAGAACGTGAAGTATTCGAACCAAACAGAGCGGTGACTCGTGTAGAATTTTTGGCCATACTCGCTCTCGCATCAGGAGAAACTCTCACACCATGAGTTACCAAATCATGGACTGATCTGACATGGAGTCATTGGTCACATAAATACGCTCAATTCGCTCTCAAATATAATCTCCTCGATGGAATCGGTAGCGATACATTCAAACCAAATCAAGCTATTTCTCGAGGCGAAATCGCAGAAGCAGTCTATCGATATTTGGTCATAAAGAATCGTCTTAAGTAATATTGCATTCCAAAAAAATAGACTAGAATAGATGAGTTATTTTAACTCATCTTTTTTATGAAAAAATTACTCATATTCATGGGGTACCTCGCTGGATTTGTTGTTGGTGCAAAATATGCTAAAAAACCTGATGCTAAATGAAAAAAATGAAGTAAAAAAGTAGGTGATACAACCATCGAAACAGGTAAAAGTTTTATAGAAAGTCACAAAAAGGCATTTGCCGAACTCAAAAAAGAATACTGGACAGCGGAAAACAAAAAACTCATTCTCTCTAAGAAAAAAGATTTAGAAAAATTCTTCAAGCTCGCTCAAGAAGAACTCACTGAAGCTCAAGAAGTGCTCAAAAAACACTGAGTCGACACCGATGCGATTGGTCAAAAAATAGAATCAATCTATGCAGAAAAAAAAGATCTCATCGAAAAACTCGGTAAAACCCCAACAGCAAAAACAGCAAAAAGAAAACTCTCTGCTCTCATCACAAAAATCAAAAAAAGCATTTAAATTGTAGCCTATTAATCATTTTCTTAACTTAACCGTGTATGACACAGGATACTTCCGATATTCTCACAAATTCCACCTCTCCTCTTCCATCAGAAGAAACACCCGTTCCTGAAACAAACCCATCAAATAGTCATGGTGAGATCGAAGAACTCAAAGCTCAAATAACACAACTCCGAGAACAACTCGCACGATCTCAGGCAGATTACAATAATCTAGTACGAAGAAATCGAGAGGAGCTATCTCAGATTGGTGAGTGGTCAGAAAATAAAACTATTTTGAAATTTCTCTCTATTCTCGACAACCTCGAGAGAGCACTCGAACATACGCCAGAAGAATTCAAATCAAGTACATGGACAGAGTGACTCAATTCTATAGTACGTGCGATGCAAAAGACAGTAGCAGACTTTTGAATCTCACGAATGAATACAATAGGACAAGAAGTAAATCCTGACCTCCACGAAGTTATCAGTCAAATACCACATACAACAACTACTATTCAAGCAGAAATAGAAACTGGATATATCCGATGAGAAAAACCTCTCCGCCACGCAAAAGTCATCGTAGGAGATGGCTCAATACCAGCATAATTCATGAAACATTCTTTCCCTTCTATAGATTATGTCATGTCACTCACACCAGGCGGGATGAAAGATGGGCGAGATAATATTTTGAAACTCATGCACATACTCTGAAATCCTCAGGACACATTAAAGGTATTTCATGTAACGGGGAGCAATGGAAAATGAAGTGTCTGTCAGATGATTTCTCAAGTACTCTGGAAAGCGTTTTGAAAAAAAGTAGGACTCTTTACCTCTCCGCACTTTATCGATATCAACGAGCGCTTTCAAATCAACGGAAAACCAATATCAGATACAGAGCTCGAAAAATACTATGAAGACGTTCTCAAACTCTCAAAAAAACACAATGTACCTCTCTCTTTTTTCGAAATACAGGTTGTCGTTATGGTACTCTATTTTGTAGAGAAAAAAGTGGACTATGCTGTTGTAGAAGTAGGTCTCGGAGGAATCTATGATGGAACTAATATCTTTAGCAACCCTCTTGCCTGTTTTATTACCTCCATCACACTCGAGCACACACATGTTCTCGGTAAAACTCGTAAGACAATACTAGCAAATAAGCTCGGCATAGTGAAACCGGGAACTCATCTCTACACCCCTCTTAACAATAAACAAATACGAGAAAAATGTTTGAAGTTGAAGGTAGTGCTGCATACACTCAAAAACCATATAAGAACAAAAACCAATCTCCCAGGAAAACATCAAGAAAGAAATGCACAGATAGTCCTGGAAGCACTCAACAATATATGATTTGATAGAGACAAAATACGATCTGGACTCCAGAAAATCTATAACCCTGGGCGTTTTGAATGGATAAATACTCACACTCTCGTCGATACAGCGAATAATGAAGAAAATATACGTCTACTGCAAAAAATGATAAAAAAACTCACTATAAAACAGAAAACAATAATACTCTTCGGGACAACCCAAACAGAACCTCTTTATGCTCAAAAATTATCTCAGATGATACCAGGAGATAAAAAAATATTAGTAGATGATTTCTGCGATAGAGCACTTCCCTGTTTGGAATATGCATGAAAAAGAGACAGGGACATCATTCATTTTCTTTCTGAGAAAGAAAAGATAGAAATAATCTTGAATGATAGATCCAAAATAAAGATTATTTATGGAAGTTTTTACTTAGTAGGAGAAATAATTAGATTGTCAATACACAAACCTTTTGCATAGGACAAAAAAGTATGTCAGAATAAAGAGGAATTAATTTTCTTTTTATGGCTCGTGCACAAGAAATCCCTGCTTACCTTCAATCAGAAGAGGCATTTAAAAACGTTGCAAGCTATTCGCAACGCAAAGCTCTCGTACAAGGAAATGAGAGACGTTATGGCATAAGTGAGCGTTATACTGGTCAAACACATCAGAATATAGCGCTAATGCATTTTCTCAAAGATAACCCAAAAGCCCGCGAACAGTTTGAGCAACAAATGGGCATTACTCGAGAGAGCCTCTCTCAGTTACGACAAGAATATGAATCAACGAAACGAAAAGGGTTTTTTGGAAGATTATTTTCTCGTGACGGACAACAAACATCATTCAAAGAAGCGGCATCAAAATGAAATTTCTTTAAAAAAGAAACAAGAAGTTCATCACAAATAAATGAACAAGGAGCCAGAGCTCTCGATGCTTCTGAAAAAGAAAGAGTATTCATGGATATAAACAATGAAATGGTTCAAGCATGGAGAAAAGACATAGGTAGTCGACTCATTACTGGTGGTCTTCTTGGCCTTCTACAGAGCAGAACAAGTAATCTCAACAAGGCTCTGAGAAATATAGAGGAAAAATATCCAGGATACAGCTCAAAAATAATTGCTCAACTCCAGACATATTTTGCTCGCCTCAATGAACTGACACGAGCCTATGGGGCAAATCCTGCAAGTCGAGCTGGCAAAGAAATACTCATGGGTTTTTTGACACCGATTGGTTTCGACAGAGAAAAAACACTACAACGCATACAATCAGATCCAAATTTTACGGGTCGTCTTGGTGCGTTCTTGCAAGTAGCTATTGGTTTTGCTGTATCTTCTGCTATGGGTTCTCCATCGGTCTATCTCGGCTCCCTCAATACAGGAATCAAGATGAAAGATGTACGAAATCCAAATAAAGATACCATATCCTATGCACTCTTCAATGCTTCATATAATACAATAGTAGCAGATAATGATCGTGAACATGGACGATACAATAGAATGCTCGGCGACAATGGAGTCCGAGCTGAAACTCGTGGAAAACTAGAAGAATATAGATCATCTTTATCAGGTAATGTGTGAGAATACGAAGAAGCAGCGAGTGAAGGTTTTAAAGCAACTGGTGGTTATTGGCTTTTCCGTACTCTTCGTGAAGTATTTACAAAGACAGAGAGAGAAGTTATCACAGGAGACTATCCACTTGCAGAAAAGTTTGCTGCTATAGATAAAGCAATAGCTGAACTTGGAGAAAAACGACAAACAGACAACGTACGAACACAAATCGCTCAACTTCAGAGACTCAAATCTCTCTATGGCCGACGGGCACAAATGCAAGAACATGATGAACGTAGCTCATTAGGATCACGATACGATGAAGCATTCCGTATTATGAATCGTTTTGAAGACTACGATCAAATCAAAGATTTCCTCATGCCCTCTTCAACAAAACAATGGATGAAAATATACCTCGAAGGCGGAAACGGGTATGCACCAAGAGATAAAAATGTTTTGATACACCTTTGGGACAGTAAGGATACGCCAGGATTCCAAAGATTCATCAATGCTGTTAAGAGTGGAAATATGCGTGAATACAATAACTGGGTACTCCAACAAGAATGAGCATCAGCACAAGGAAGAAAAACAGAAAAATATGGTCGAGATATTTCTTCTATTACAACAGGAGCAGAATTATCAGACTATCTCACATCAACAGAGCCTGGACAAGGCAGATTAGCAAGCATATATGCTGCTCAAATCAATAACCTCGGAAGAAATATACATGTTGATCCAGAAGAAATCGTTCGGGCTGCACGTTATGCTGTACGAGCACAAGAATGACTCCTCAATACAGGCCGAAATTCAAATAATATCGATCGACTCAAAAAATATACTGGAGGCGGATTTTACTTTGACGTACCAGCAACATACACTGGGAATGGACATATAGAGAAAGTACTTATCCGTATTGGCGTCAAACCAAACTGTTCAAATCTCCAAATTGGTGATATAGTTGGTCGTAGATTCTACGATGCCTCAAATCTCTCAAGCAATCTCAATTTCCGCATACCTCTCATGTTACAAATACCACGTGGCGGTGGAGGTGGAAAAGGTGGTGACAATCCGGGTGGAGGTGGTGACAATCCGGGTGGAGGTGGAAATGGGCCAAAAAGCAGTGGAGATTCATACATCAGTACGAGCGGAGAACAGCCAGTACCAAGCCCATCTCAAGTTCCTGGTATATCAGGCAACTTCTCACCTGCAGCACCATGAATACAACAAGCAACAACATATGCACCATGAGTAGTTATTCTCCCTTCTAATCCTGCATGAATATAACATACTAAATATCGATATATGAAAAAAAATATACTCTACATATTCACAATCCTCGGACTCATCATAACTACATGAGTTGATGCTGGAGCAGTATCTACATCGTGTTCGAGCATTGGATCATCTGCATCTGGATGTGCAAAATGTTTCCGAGAAAGCGATAATATTTACGGTTGTAATCAGTACCAATCTTGTAATCAGTACTATGGACTGAATTATCTCTCAGATACTATGGTAAATACAGGTACTGTCACGAAAATTATGTACTCATCACCTGCCGATAGGGCTGGTAGAGTCGAATTCGCTCGCCTGCAGACTCAAACTGATTGGTCTCTCTCTTCTACAGATATGTTCCGTGTACCGAGCACGTTTAGCCCTCTCTATACCGGAAGTACAGGAATTTATTATATGTTGGATGGTGGTGCCTCAGTAAAATGGATTGAAACAAAACCAGGAGAATTTATACGACTCAACAGCGTATCTTCAGGAGCATCACGTACACAACCAGCCTATAAAATCACTTTTATTCCTCGTACGTACGATCTTATTAGCCAGGGAAATCTAGGGCCCGCTGTTGATCATAGGCAATGTTTATTTATCTATCCTCGATTCTGTGGTGATGGTGTAGTAGACAATGACAGAAATGAGCAATGTGATGACGGAAACATGAACTCATGAGATGGTTGTAGCAATACCTGTCAAACAGAAGTGACAGCCGCTTGTAATAACCTCACAGTCACTCCAACAAGTGTCACAAATGGTGGTACAGTAACATACACTTGTAGCGGTACTAATGCGACGAGCTATTCTATCGTCGCAAAGAGACCAGATGGAACTACTCTTACCTCTTCAACAAGTGCAGCTGGTAGCATTATACTTCCTGCAACTTCACCTGGAACCTACACAGTATCATGTTATGTAAATGGTCAGGTCTCAACTCCTGCAAGTTGTGAGAAAACAGTCACAAATACGGCCGTCAACGAGCCAGTTTGTACCAATCTCTCAATTACTCCAACAAGTGTCACAAATGGTGGAAATGTCACCTATACTTGTAGCGGTAACAATGTATCGAGCTACTCTGTTGTCTTCACACGACCAGATGGAACAATTCTCCAATCATTTGCGACACAAGGCGGTACAGTCACTATTCCTGCCTATGAAACAGGGATATACACAGCGAAGTGTTTTGTAAATGGACAAACAACAACTCCAAGTGCATGTCAGAAGACAGTCACAAACAACACCGTCAATGAACCAGTCTGTACTGATCTTTCAATTACTCCAACGAGTGTCACAAATGGTGGAAATGTCACCTATACTTGTAATGGTAATAATGTATCAAGTTACTCTGTTGTGTTCACACGACCAGATGGAACAATACTTCAATCATTTGCAACACAAGGTGGGACAGTCACTATCCCTGCTACTCCAACAGGAACATATACTGCGAAGTGTTTTGTAAACGGACAAACAACAACTCCAAGTGCATGTCAGAAGACAGTGAGTAATAGTACTTACAACAATCCAACATGTGATAATCTCTCTATCAGCACTTCAGGAACAACGGTAAATTATAGCTGTTCAGGCAGTGGAGGTATCACAAACTATAGCATCTATCAGAATGGTAATCTCATCAGTGGCAATTCATCAGGTTCAGTCAATGTTGGTTATGGAACACACACTTTCTCATGTTATGTAAATAGTTCTATTACCTCTGCAAGCTGTCAAAAAACAGTGACAATAAATAACAATCCTCAACCACAAATCCAGGTCGTCAAAGATGATAATGATAATCATGATGATTCTCAGTTCCTACAAAATGGAAGTGCAGCACAGTTTACTATCGTTGTACGAAATCCTGGTTCAGAACCACTTGATTCAGTCGTACTCTCAGATCCCTATGCACCAGAATGTAATCGAGGAAGCTACGAAACACAGAATATGATTGTAAACGTTGGAAACAGGGATACTCGACTCGATCCTGGCGAGAGCTTCAGTTATGTATGTACTCGTGGCAATGTCGACCAATATACATTTCCAAATAATGAGAATAGAGTCTGTGTAAATGGCCGCGGCATTACTTCAGGTATAGCTGTCAACAGCTGTGATACAACTCGTATTGGATTTGGAACACCAGTAAATACGTGTCAAAATATGCAGGTCTCACAGAATGGGAATCAAACAAATGTATACTGTTCACCAACAGGAGGATATAAACTGTTCGTACTTCAGGGAAAACAAGTTGTAAATACGCTTCAAAATCCAACTGGTCAATTCAGCCTCTCTCTCAATGATGGAACATACAAGGTCGTATGTCTCAGAGATGGAGAACAGTCTATACAGCCAAACTGTCAGAGAAGCATCACTATCAATCCAAAACAGAACTACTGTGAACTCTCAAGTACAGTGAAATACGGAGGAGCCCCTCTCAGAACACAGCTCAGCTGTAGTTCAGCTACCTATGCACAGTGTAATATTAAACTATGGAAGAATGGTACACCATGGAGAAGTGTCGCAGGATGTAATGCAGATATTATCTTCACGGAACGTGGTGTCTATGACGCGACATGTGTCGTCGGTGATGCTGATACTCAGTCATGTAGCACACGAGTACAGGTTGACGTGATGACGATTATCAAAACAGGTCCATTCCTCCCTACTATTATCTTCATAGCATTTGGTATGGCTGCTTATATCACCTACCGTCGTCGCAAAACAGTGTAAATATCATTCATTCGGAAGCCCTTTTGAAGGAGTTTCTGGATGGCCTGCTCCTGAGAATACTTTTTGAGTATCTCAGGAGCCTTTTTTTGTAAAATTTCGAGATCATAATACTGAGCTAGTAATTCATCAGAGAGACTCCGAGAATCGGGGTATTTTATTGAGAGCTCGTAAGAAAGTGCCTTTTTAGAGATTCACTTTTGACTCGATTTTTGAATAGTTTTTTCAATCTGAGAGCGATAAGTTTCAGGATTTCTGAGTGTATCATTTTGAGACAGGAGGGCAGCTTCTACGAGCTCTTTATCAAATTTTTTTTGTAACATCTTTGTACGAATATATCTCGCTGTCTTCCCTGCTCCTATATAAGCATGAATACGACTCTCTATAACCTTATTTTCCATGATAAGTGATCATATTTCATCCATCACCCGGTTCACAACATCACTTTCTTCTGAACGTAGAAGAAGCTTTTCGTACAGAGCACGTCGAGATGGAAAATACTTGGTGTAGTACCATTCTGCATAATTTCTCAGTTGAATGTATCACATACGTACACTATATAGAAATTTAATAGGCTACAAAAAAAATCCTTCAAGAGTAAGAAGGATTTGGTTTTATTATGGTGCACTCGGCAGGGGAGAAATGAGTAAATCTCATTTCGAGTAAACCCTTTAGGGTCGATCACTGCTTCTAAAATAATGGTGCACTCGGCAGGGATCGAACCTGCGACCCTCGGTTTCGAAGACCGGTACTCTTCCAGCTGAGCTACGAGTGCATTTTATGTGACGAACAGAGGGATTATAGGGAAAAGAAGAATAGTGCAAAATTTTTTGAATTTCTACGAAAGAAGCTATACTCATCTACACAATAAAGACTATGAAAAAAATCATTCTTCTTGCTCTCCCCGTCTTATTAAGCGCCTGTATGCTCTCAAAAACACCTGCTCAGGATGAGAATACACAATCTATTCCCACAATAAGCAATGAGGCAGCACAGCAGCCGACACCTTCAGAAACGCTAAAAGAACCGGCGAAAAAACCTACTACAACACAACCAGTCAAGAAAACTGAAGCAAAAAACACAAAAACAGATCCAAAGACCGATGAAATGACAGAGGAACTCGACAGCATCATAGATGATATGATATCCGGGCTTTAATACCCTTTTATGATTCGTGATTTTAGGATAGAAAATCATCTGTTTTCCCCTCATCTCCGTAATGGTTCTTATGGGGCATTTTTTGAACAGGCGACAGAATATACTATTGATACTGGGAAAATAGGGACTTTGGCAGCATCTCTCTGGCATATAGACATATTACCCACTACTCACCCTATTCTTGAACTCGAATCACAGGTATCAACTGTGCTTGCAAAAATGGAAGTACACGGTGTCTCTATTCAAAAGGAAATACTCGAAAATCTAGAAGCAGAGCTCCAAAAAACAATCCAAAATATCGAATCAAAAGTCAGTACACAAACAGGAGAAAATACGGTCAATCTCGCCTCCCCTCTCCAACTACAGAAGCTCCTCTTCGAGACTATGTGAATTAAGCCTCTAAAGAAAACAAAAACAGGCTGGAGCGTCGATGAAGAAACGCTCACAACACTCGCTGAAGAACATGAAATATGCAGGGATATCCTCACACATAGGCATGCAAGTAAGTTGCTGGGAACATATGTACGCGGACTCATAAAATATATCAACCCGCAAACAAAGAGAATCCATACCAGTTATGACACACTCGGTGCCAGTACTGGGCGCATGAGTTCAAATGATCCAAATCTCCAAAATATCCCCGCAGGAGATACATGGAGCGATGAGATAAAAAAAGCCTTTCGACCGCAGCAAGAGAATTGGTCCTATGTGGTGGCTGATTATTCTCAGATAGAAATACGCATCCTCGCCTGCCTCTCTGGTGATGAGAAAATGCTCTCAACGCTCAAAGAAAAAAAAGATCTCCATTTGGAAACAGCAAAAGTACTCTTTGAAAAAGAAGATATCTCAAAGGCTGAACGAAGTATGGCAAAGACGGTCAATTTTGGTGTCATGTACGGCATAACCCCCTTTGGACTCTCAAAAATGCTTGGGAAGACACCAGCTGAGTGTGCTACGTATATTGATCGATTCTTCTGACTCTACCCTGCTACTCGTGAATATTTCGACCATATCGTATCAGAAACACAGAAAGTGGGTTATGCTGAGACATTTTTCGGACGAAGAAGAACCATCAAAGGACTTTCAGATAAAAATTCTATCGTCCGTGAACAAGCCAAACGTGAAGCGATGAATATGCCGATTCAAGGGACCTGTGCTGATATCCTCAAATACGCAATGGTAAAAATAGTCAGAGAATTTGAAGACAAGCAGTTAGGAGCAAAACTGCTCATGCAGGTCCACGACGAACTCGTCGTCGAATGTCCTGATACCGAGACAGAAACAGTCACAAAAATACTCCATGAAGTCATGGAGCATATTGTGGAATGGGACATTCCTATGGCTGTCGAAATAGGTATTGGGAAGAATTGGCTCGCTGCGAAGAAATAAGAACTATGAGGCAAATTCTCTATTTAGGTGGAAATTTATTGTTTTTTCGTGTGAGCTCTTCTCTTGTAAAATTTCGACTCCCTTATCATTCTGTATCAGTTTACATACCTCCATTAGTTGGTGCTTGATGAGGTTTCACTTTGATAACTTCCTGAGTGCCAGCCTTTGTCAAAACAGCAGCAAGCCCTACATGATATTCGACTGATGAATGAATAAATCTACTTACCTTATCCTCCTGATCATTTCAGAAATATTCTTCAGCAACTTTTTTCAAGTATCATAAATCTATCCAAAAAACCTGCCTACCAGGATATGCTTTCTGGAACGCCTCTTGATCAAAAGTCACATCTGATTCGTAATTAAGAACAATACCATATTCTTCATGGCCATGAGTGGGGGTATGTGAAGATGCAACGACGTCGACCAAATCTACATATTGAGCTCATTTTCTAGCTAACAAAGTTTTAATAAATTGAGGCGACTTCTCTGGAAAGGCAGTAATATTCGATTTATCTCAGAGATGATTTTCTCTAAAATCAGATCATAATATCGCCTTTATATATTGAACAATCATTGGCCGATTTTCTTTTATATATGTGGCTATTTCGTCCGATTTATCTAGAGCGCCACAACCAGTTCCTGGATGAGTCTCATCCAACTGTGCTTTATGAAGAATGCTATGATCATCATCTATATGACCACCGACATCAGAATTTAATTTTTTTAATGTATGCGCTACCATCTCCAGTGTGGTATTTTCTCACATGTTTCTCAAGGCTGCAATAATTCATGCCACACCACCTCCAACATGTGGACCATCATCACTTCCAAAGATGACCTCACGTCCATCAATGCACCCTACATTGCCTTTAACTGGCTGCATAAATTTACCCCATTCAACATCTTTGAGATGAAATGGATGGTTTTCTACCGATTCTCCTATCTTGCCTTTACCAATTCACAACACTCATAAGTCCTCAACATCTACAGAGATTTCTTTATGCTCTGTTCGAGGGGACGTATTGTTTGTCTGAACTGGATGAATAGGTGCAGCCCCTGTATCATTACCTGGCATCTGAGCATAAACTTGATCAGCAAAAAGCATTGTTACAGCCAAAAGAGCACTTCTAGAAGAAGAAGTGGCGAGAGAGGAAAGACGATGAATACTCATACTAGTGAACTAAAAAATAATTTGCGCATATTGTATCGCGAAAAATTACTTGTCAAGAGCTTCAATACTAGGATTTTACGCTCACTTCCATTCCAAAAACTGACTATAATATATTTTCATCTGCTCTACCAAAGCAACAAAAAAATGATTTGAAATACCTAAAACTAGTGATTCTTCTCACCTTAAAACCGCAAAAACATCTTTTGGCATTGTTTTAAGATATTGTTTATCTGGTCTTAGTCCTTCTTTGAAATGTTTTTCCATTAATTTTTTAAACACTTTTTCAAGATCCCTAATATGGACATCTGTTTTATCAAGCTGAGTAAGTCTAGTCGAAAAATCATCGCGTAATGTCCTGCTCGGAAAATCAATAATTCCAATTTCTATCCATTGTTGAATTATCACACTCACTTCTAATTCTTCCGAATCAAAATTATCATCTGGTCATGAACTAAGTCAAGCCATAAATTATAAATTAAAACCATTAAGAGAACTTTTTTGAAACTCAGTAGTTACAGGGTTGTTCTTCTGTTTTTCTTCCTCATTGAGCTTAAGATAGCCCACAGAAGCAAGAATTAAGAAGGCCGTTGTATATCATAGCCCAGAAGAATAACGCTGGAGTAGACTGTTTATTTTACCCCTACAATCAGCAATAGATGCTGAAGGAGTGCGAAAAGTACCACTCCTCGGATCGATAACGCTATCGATTTTTTCTAATGGACTTGGGATATTCGGTCAATTAAACATTTCATCAAATTAACCAAGATATATCTTTTGTCAAGAAAAGAGCTGAACTCATCACTGCACCAGTCGCACCAGCATCGACACAGAGGGGAAGAGTTTTTTCTCCTATTCCCCCATCGACGATGATAGATAATTCTGGTCTTTTATTGTGGATTTCCTGTATTTTTGAGAGCATATCTGGCATAAATGGATTACCTGAGTAGCCCGCTTTGATAGTCATCACGATGACATAATCGATTTCGAGGATGTAGGGATCGAGGTGATCGGCAGGCGTTGTATCAAGGAGAGCTATCCCCACCTTTTTCCCTGCATTTTTGAGAGTTTGAATGGTTTCATGGATATCTTCACTACACTCAAGATGAAATGCTATGGCTGATACTGATGAGAACTTCAGGAGTTCCGGTATATATTCAGACGGTCGTTGCACCATGATATGTACATCCACAGGGAGATGGGACTTTATAAGTCCTATATCCTCCACAGACAGCATAAAAGAAGGCACAAGTGCTCCATCTCCTATATCGTAGTGAATACCCGAAGAAATAGGCGCAACTCGCTCAATTTCAGAATTCCAGTCCTGTTTTCTGTCAGCGAGAGCCAAAAGAGAGGGGTATATAGCAGTATGAATCATAGAGAGAATTATAGGAGATTTTTGGTTTGTACAATCTCGTAGCAAAAAGCGATGAAGAGTTGCAATTCATGGGTTTTTTTATAGAGTCTGTGGGTGTCATTTGTCCATCTTCATCTCCATACACATTATTCATTTCTTCAGGGTCTCGGTGATCCTGAAGCATTTGTGGTGCGAGCAAAAGAACTTGGCATGCCAGCACTAGCAATTACCGATACCGATAACCTCCATGGAGCGTTTGAATTCTATCTTCTCTGTAAGAAAAAAGGTATTAAACCAATCATCGGAGTAGAAGTATTTATCTGTGAACAAGGACAAAAGTATGATGCTCGTGACGCAAAAGTCTACAGTCTCATATTGCTTGCCAAAAATTTTGAAGGATACAAAAACCTCATACAACTAACGACACGTGCTTATCTCGATGGAAATGTAGGAAGCAAGGCTCAGATTGACTTCCAAACACTCGAAAAATATGCCAATAATGTAATAGCTCTCTCATGAGATCTCACGAGTGAACTCGCGCAGCATGTTGTATCTGGTAAAGATAATACTTTCTTGCTTCAGAGAATCAGTTATTACCAGCAGATTTTTGGGAAAGAAAATTATTACCTGGAAATCGGAGAACATCCTGATAGATGATCACAAGGGGCCTATAATCAGAGACTTGTAGAGCTCAGCAAACTCTCTTGAGCCCCACTCGTAGGGACAAATGATGTCCATTATGCCCGTCCAGATGATGCAGAAGCGCAAGACTTTTTATCTTGTATAGGAAGTGGGAGACGTCTCGATGATCCAGATAGAAAAACTCTCATTGATGGAAATTATGCCCTTCGTCCGGCAGAAGAAATGCGAGAGCTTTTTGCCTATGCCCCAGAAGCGTGTGAAAATACGCTCAAAATCGCAGACATGATAGATATAGAAATACCTCATGGAAAACCGCTTCTCCCCGTCTATAAACTGAATGAAAAAGAAATAGAACGAAAAAAAATATATCAAGAGAAGTATCCTCACGATTTTGAAACACTGACTGACCAAGAATGGCTCCTTCGTTGGACCTGTTTCGAAGGACTCAAAAATCGATATGATTTTACTCTATCAGACGACGATATAGTCGAATGCGTCCATAAAGAAATAAAGACCGATATACCAACTCTAAAAGAACTCTCCCCTGCCGATTTACTAGAACTTCCAAAAACATGGCGTAATGATAAGAAGGAAACACTCTATAACAGTTTGTCAGAAGAAAAAAAAGCTATATTCGACCGTCTCGAATATGAGCTTGCGGTCGTTCATCTGATGGGTTTCGATGGATACTTCGTCATCGTCGCTGACTTCATACGTTGGGCTCGAGAACATGACATCCCTGTGGGACCAGGTCGATGATCAGCGGCTGGTGCTATCATCGCTTACCTGTCTGGAATTACCAATATAGACCCACTTCGTTATCAACTTCTCTTCGAACGATTTTTGAATCCTGCTCGTGTCTCCATGCCAGATATTGATATCGACTTCTCTGATGAAGGTCGTGGCAGAGTAATCGAATATGTTCGAGAAAAATATGGCCATGATCAAGTGGGACAAATCTGTACCTTTGGTACTCTCGCGGCTCGTGCTGCTGTAAAGGATGTAGGTCGAGCACTCGGGATACCATTTGCTGAAATGAATCAATTTGCGAAACTAATTCCTGCTCGGCCTGGTATTACGATTGAAGATGCTATCAAGGAAAATCTCGATCTCAAGAGAACAATCGAAAATAATCCACTTCACAATAAACTCATTACAAACGCCCAAAAACTCGAAGGAACAGTACGACAGCTTGGTGTGCATGCTTGTGCAGTTATTATTGCCCCGAGTCCTATGACAGATTTCTGTCCACTTCAGCACCCACCAAAAGACGAAACAGCCATTGTGACACAATTTTCAGCCTACCCACTCGATGGATTAGGACTCTTGAAGATGGATTTTCTGGGGCTTCGAAATCTGACCATCATCGATAGAGCCTTGCGAATTATCGAAAACAATCAGGGGGTAAAGATTGATATCAATAAGCTCCCTATGGACGATCAGAAAGTCTTTGATGTCTTTGCAAATGGTGATACAACTGGTATTTTTCAATTTGAATCTGCCGGTATGCGTCGATACTTGCAGGAACTGGTGCCAAATAACTTTGAAGATATCATCGTTATGGTGTCACTCTACCGTCCTGGTCCGATGCTCTACATCCCTACATATATCAAACGAAAACACGGAAAAGAAAAAGTAAAATACCCTCACGAATCGCTCGCAAAAATACTCGAACTCACTCAAGGTATCGCTGTCTATCAAGAACAGATCATGCAAATCGTCCAAGCATTTGCCGGATTTTCTCTCGGTGAGGCCGACATTCTCCGTCGTGCCATGGGTAAGAAAATCAAGGAACTCATGGACGAACAAAAGTGAAAATTTATCGAAGCAGCAACAAAACTCGGACATAGTGAAAAACTAGCAACGTATATCTTTACAGACATTATCGAGCCATTTGCTGGATATGGTTTCAACAAATCACACGCTGCTTGTTACTCCATGATTGCCTATCAGACTGCCTATCTCAAAGCATACTACCCTACTGAATTTCTCACAGCTCTGATGGTCTCTGATGAGGATGATACAGACAGAATTGTCCTCGAAATAAACGAAGCAAAAGCAAAAAATATCCGTGTCCTAGTTCCTGATGTGAACGAATCAAGACGACACTTTACCTACATAGATAAAGATAGAATACGTTTCGGTCTCAAAGCAATCAAAGGTGTCGGAGATGGACCAATAGATACTATCCTCAGAGGAAGAGAAGAAGGCGGTCCATATGTATCACTCGAAGACTTCGTAAAACGAACAGGGTCAGATGTGATTAACAAAAAAACTCTTGATGCTCTCATAAAAAGTGGGGCCATGGATACACTCTGAGAGCGAGGACACATGCTCGCAAATATGGAACGCATGGCAGCATATCTCCGTGAAGTCGAACACAAAACAACAACAAAACAAATGGATATGTTTGATCTTGGAGGTGAATCAAATAGTGGTGGTGGCCTCATACTTCAGGAGGCACAACCACTCTCATTTGAAGAAAAAATACGAGAAGAGCGAAATGCTATTGGCATGAGTATATCATGAGATCCGCTCGATGGACTCAAGCGTTATATTGAGAAAAAGTCACTTGGTCTCGATAAAGTAAAAGAATTCTTAGCAGAGCTCGAAGCAAGTATTACAGAAGATCATGTAGTCGACGATGAAGTGAATGATAGTGGCGAATCTCTGCAGTCAGATGAAAAAGAGAGTGAGCAACCAGAGGAAGAATTAAAAAAAGAGAAGAAAGAAAAACCTATTGTTCAGGTTATTGGTTACGTAGAAAATATAAGAAAGATTCAAACAAAAAAATGAGAGAATATGCTCATAGTATGATGCTCCAGTACTGGATGGAAATTCACGGCCATTGTCTTCCCAAAAACATATAATCAAGTCGCTCATGTTTTCCGAGAGTGAGAAATAGTACTCGTAAAAGGCAGAATGAATTGCAAGATTGAAATGAAAGAAATATCAATAGAGGCCGACCAGGTCAAGCGGTCAACTATATCTGACCTTCGTACTGCAGCCCAGAATGAATGAGTATTTGGGGATACTCCAGAAAAACAGGATACTCCTTTAGCCGATATATTCCCTGAATTACAAAAGAAATATACTTGTATCATCCACACAGATATTGTCACTATAAAGCTCCCCCTTGGTACAACAAAAGAGGCACTTCTCGATATAAAATCTATTCTAGAAAGCTACCCAGTGGGATGACGTCATGTATGGCTCGATATAGGTGGACAACTGATCGACACAAAAAAGAATATCTAATCTCTCTTTACTGAGCCCAATAAGTAATCATATCTCCAGCGAGAATAATTTTTCATAGTTCTTGTCTATCACGTGTAAGAGTAAATGTTACACGATTATTGTCGAGCTTCACTGACCATGAGACATTAGTATCGAGAGTTCGAATAATGCCAGTATGATCGAGAGTGATGACTGGTCGATAAGCACTATCTGTGATGTAAACACCTCCTTTGAGATTCGCATCATTTGTTGTAGCAGGTTCGAGACGTAAACCAGGGCCAAGTATAAAAATACCAGGACTGCGTATCTCGCCAAGGTCAGCGATTTGTTTATAGGCAATATTTTGTCACTGATATGCAACACGAAGTCTCTCATTTTTACCATCATAGAGAGAATAACCGAGAGCCTTTCAGAGAGAGATAGATGGCGTCATGGTAATACTTGATGCAAGTACTGGGGTAGCTGTATTACGGTCAAAAGTTACCAATCATGCAGATCCTTGCTGTACAGACATTTTTGTAGCATTCCTAACAATCGTAGTACCAAAAGCATCTCCAGAATTCTGGAAATTATTCACCAGAGTCCAACTCTGTCCGTCTATATACGACTGTATACCGAGGGTCAGATCCCCTGAAGAATTCGTTATTTTACCAGTGAGTGATCAAGAAGAATCAACGGAATCAATATAGAGTTTTGGGGGAAGAGTCACAATCTGTGTTGTATAGTCACGGACTCTGCCTGAGATAGTTGTGATACGAATAAGTATTTCTGTTTTTTCTTTCTGAGCTTCAAAAGCTATCTTCGTAGTAGAGACACGGCGCCATTCAGAAGATGGTAATCGAAATATTTCAACATTGGTCAGTGTATCAGCTGGGAAATAGGTCTGAAAATCAATCTCAGTTGGTCCAGGTACTGAGAGAGTAATCTGTCGTGGTATTTGAGAAATAACATCACTTTCAGAAAAATCAGTATGAGTATCAAAGACTGTGCCGTGAGGAATGATATTTTCAAGAGGAGATTTGGCGTCCATGAGAGCACCATAGTACCATTCAGCTTCAGTTGGGAGAGTGAGTTTTTTGATACCTATACCTGGCTCATACTCGGTGAGAGTCCAGTACTGTGATGCGGCAATTTCAGTTTCTGTTCCGTCAGGAAATTTTACTATGATTTCTCCATTTTTATCAGTGATGAGAAGGTCTCCTGGGAGGAGAGGCATATGAGTATCTCTGATAGAAAGAGGTCTCTTTTCAGTAGTATTTCCGAAGAGAATAAGTGATCACTTTTTTACAACAACACGGCTATCACCTGAGAATACGATTCTCTGACCAACTGTCATTTTCTGTTGAGTAGTTTTTCATCCGCTCGTAATATCCAGAGTCGTCGATTCAGAGGCATATCCTGACTGTCACGAACGTATAATAAAGTCATCTGATAGATTTTCTTCCCTGCCCTCCTCATTGATAAATTTTTTATTTGTAAGGAGAGTGCGGTATATCTTTTTATGTTCGATAAATGCAAGGCCATCTATATCAAGTATTCTTGGGAC
The DNA here is from genome assembly GCA_964603225.1 of uncultured Candidatus Peribacteria bacterium. Classification (GTDB taxonomy): domain Bacteria; phylum Patescibacteriota; class Gracilibacteria; order BD1-5; family JAGOOR01; genus JAGOOR01. The sequence goes on from CAZRUI010000003.1 coordinate 35,308, forward strand.
ATTCTGGATAGTGAGACCTGAAGAGGTAGTATTTTTAGGAACAATATCGACCTGGTATCGAGCATCCTTTGAATCATTTTTAAAGAGTGAACGGAAGAGTCTCAGACGAGTGTGTCATTCCTTCTTTTTCATGAGCATCTGATATCGTATCTTCGACGGTGCGTGATTCTGAAGAATGTTTATCTGTCCATCTGATATAATGCCAGCCATATCCCCTTCCGAAACACCAAAGAAATCTGTATAAATATCAGCTGTCGTGTATACCTGAGGAGCATCTTTTATAAGATATTTTGTAGGAGTAGCAGAATAATTTTCTTTACGATAAACGGTATTACCGAGAGAGTAGTAGACATCGAGATCTCCATCCCCATCGTCATCCACTGTGTGTATTTTTGTATTTCCATCGAGATTCTCAGTATAGTCAATGAGCCTGTGTGTTGTGGTACCATTGGTGACATAGAGTCATTGAGTTTTTGTCAGTTTTTCAGATTCCACCATATTCTCATATATATTACCTGTATCAGGAGCAGGAACAGGTTCAGGGGTTGGGGCGATAACGAGTGGTGCTATAACTGGAGATACAGCATTCTGCCATTCGGCCACACCCGCCATAATTGGTCGAGTAATATCTGGCGTTAATGCAAGAAGGTGACTTGTTGATTGATCATTTTTAGCAAAGTGAACTGACCCTACTATATTCTGAGCAATGAGAGGTATATTTTCTGGACTCTTTTGGTTCCCCTTCCAGGCAACCAAATCATCAATATTTTTTCTATTTTCTACTACATCCATTTGAACTGCTTGAGCTATCTTATCAAAACGATTATCGAGATTTTCCTGAATGTGTGAAAAATCAGGAACATTGACAGATGACTCAAGAAGTGTTGAGAGCTGTTGCTTTCTTTCTGGACTTATATCAAGTTTTTGTGTGACAGAAGAGAGATGGCGGAGAGCATTCTGAGGATCAACATATGGAGTGTCGGAAGTAGCAACAAAAAGTTGTTGTATCAAATCAGGAATTTGTGCTAATGACTGTTCTGAAATAATTGATGATGTTTTTACTTCAACTCCTGACTCTGGATTGATATTGAAATTAACATTATTAGAGCTGCTTGAACCAGAAATTTGTCCTATATTTTTTGGGAAATTGGTAAATGGCTCAAGTGCCTCTCTCAAAACATCAATCACAAAATCAACATCATAATCGAGCTTCACGTGTGTAGATACTCGTATTGCCTCAAGCCACTCCATACTCACTGTTGGAAGACGAGAATCCAAGAAATCGAATGGTAGATACCCCTGACGTTCAGTTTTATGAGCTACTTTTGTACCAACAACCCACTCTGGAGAAAGAGGGATTTTTCTATAGAGACACTGAATAAGGACCAATATTTTGAATATATCCAGAACTATTTCTATTGCTTGAGAGAGCTCAGGAATTTTTGGCGGAGGAGGTAAGTCTGGGAGATTTGGTAATTTAATAACAGGAATTTCGAAGTCAATATTGAGGTCAGGAATCTGTGGCAATTGTGGCATCGGATCAAGAGGAAAACCACTAATAGTAGGAGCAGGAGCATCTGGCAAACTAATAGGATAAAAGTTCAGGTCAAATACAGGGTAAGCAATATCGAGAGACAGATCAATATCAGAAAAATCAAGCTCTATATCAGGCCATCGAGGCATTTGAATAATTGGGATTGGAGGAATAATGGCAGAGATAACAATCCAGAGCCAATGTTGGAGGTTCCAGCGCTCATTACGACATTCACCACATTCCACTTCATAATCATTAAATACATCCAGAAGTACCTGCCAGAGATCAAATAGTTTTGTAATAAGGATAAATGCTTCTACCCACCCCTTAAATCTCTGACCATTTTCATACAACCAGCCTCACATGAGATCCTGGATAGCTTTCACATTTTGGAGGATTCCATAGAGTAATTTTTCCTTGAGGTAGAAAAGAGTCTGAAGTCTTTCAGGAAGTTCAAAATAGCTACGAACTGTTTCTATATTTGATTCTATACTTGCAATAAGTGGACCAACATAGACACTATTAGCAGCATCAGCTGGGAGTTTTCTCCAAGCATCCAGAATAGCCTGATTTCGAGCAATCCATGCTTGAGCTTCTTGTTTGCCAACCCATGGGATATCAAAACTAATAGTCTCAGGGTGAACATCGATAATTGGGAGAGTACCGAGATATTCAAATGCATTTTGTATACCAGCCGTTTTTTGTTGAACAGCAGAAGCGACACTATTAGCAGCATTTTCAGCTCCACCTAAAATAGTACCTGCCCCAGAACTGAGTTTATTCAGCCCAGAATTTACACCACCAAATGCACCATTCCAACCAGATTGGATAGCATTAGTGGTATTGCTAATAAAACCACCAGAAGAAGTTGAAGAATTAGGAATACTACATGATCCAGAACTACATCATCCAGAGCTAACAGGAGCACTCGATGTTGAAGCAGAGGAAGAAGGTATATGGTAACCAAAGATTGTCCCTGTTGGAACATTATTCCTTTGAGATATTGTGCCGGGAGAAGAATAATTCGCCTCAACTAGATTTACTGTTCCATTATTATTTACTTGTGTTACCACGGCTGCATGACCATATTGAGCACCTGTATTGATAATTGCAATAGAGCCAGCTATAGGAACAGAAGAATTAACGAGACCTTGTTTGCTCTCATAAGAATCACGAATAGGACCATTTTCAACTCCAGTTAGTTTCTCAATATAATTATTGGCAAATTCACCGCACTGTAGACAAGAATAGTTGGTAGGTACTTGCATGGCTGCATTAAGTGCATTATTTTGAGCAAGAGTAAGATCTGAATTTCCAGCTGAGAGAGAAACTGGAGATGAGGTGCCAGAAGACAAACTAGAAGCACTTTGATTACTGTTCGCTCCAACTATATTTCCAAGTTGTTGTTTCATACCAGAACCAAACGAAGACATCCAACCAGAATCAGCCAATGCAGACAAATCAGGAAGGAATATCTTGATATCTGGTAAATGTGTCAGACTGGACATAATCTCATCCATTTGTCTCTGATACCAATCCATAATAAAGTTTGGAAATCATTTAATGCTCTTGAGATTGATATCAAGAACTTTGCCAAAATCCTTAAATTTCATAGCACTTGGATCAAGCGCTATTTGAATCATTCCAGTGCCATTTGTCATAGTATACTCGAGACCATTTTGTCCATTGAGTCTCTCATATGCAGGGCTCGTTGAAGTAGTAGAGAATTCGAGGGCAGTGTCTGTTGATTGAGATTCGTTGACGACGCTCGCATTTTCAGAAATACTTGCCTGAAGAGCACTCACTGTCGTATCATTTGTTTGCTTGAAGTAAGCATCTGTAGCAGCAGAGAGGTCAGTTGGATAATTATCTAATGATTCAAAGAAATTACACTCATCCGCATTAGTAAAGCTGTTACCATTACCATTTGAGCCATCATCAGGACCATCATCTGTATCGTCCGTAAGCTCATCAGAAATATCAAGTTCCATAACAAGCGGCTCATCATCGCTACCGTCATCTTCACATTGAAAAAGTGGCTGAGTAGCAAAAATACAATTCCCATCAAATCGCAAAGGGAAAAGTCCTGGAACATTACTAATAGCATTATTTGGACCAAAACAGAAAACTTCAGCAATTGCACCAGTAAGAGTTGCTCAAATAAATAAACGGAATTCACTGATACCTTCACCCGGCATATACGAACCAGCAGAAACCGCCGAAACAGATCATCCAGCATTTGGTGCATCATTGAGACCATTACCACCAGTAGCAGCTGAGCCACC
>CAZRUI010000004.1:0-29612 GCA_964603225.1 uncultured Candidatus Peribacteria bacterium
GGGATAGAAGGACCCATAGCAGTACAAACGTAGACAGCTTCAATAAATGTCACTGTTGATTTGAGGCCTGTAGGACGAGCTTCTTTGAGGTGTTGGATGAAGTTTTCGAGATTTTCTGTGAGCTTTTTTGAGCCAAAAGAGAGTTTTCCGAAAACACCATGAATATCACCCTGTTTGTCATTTTTAACTTCGAATTTACCACCCTTGAGTTCTTTTAAGATGCCTGAGAGATCGTCACCAACTGTTCCTGATTTAGGATTTGGCATGAGACCTTTTGGACCGAGAACTTTCGCGATTTTACCCATCTTGCGCATCATAGCAGGAGTAGCGATTGCGATGTCAAAGTTGAGAGGGATAGAACCACTTTCGATACCTGTGATGAGATCATCACCACCAGCAACGAGTGCTCCGCCTGAGATAAGTGATTTTTCATCACCAGCATCAGTGAAGGCAGCGATTTTGATTGCTTTACCAGTTCCGTGAGGAAGGGTCATGCCCATACGGATCATCTGATCTGCTTTTGTAGGGTCGATACCGAGTCTGAGGTGAATCTCAACTGTTGGGTCGAATTTCACATAATTTGTCTTCTCGAGAAGAGCGATAGCTTCTTCGACTGAGTAGAGCTTACCAGCTTCAATAAACTTGAGAGCTGCGTTGTATTTTTTGCCTCGTGGCATAAAAAGAAAAATAAAGAAATATTGGTGCGAGCGTCTCGAGAGAGACTCCCAACGGCGACATCATACAAAAATATTGCGAAATGCAAGAAATTTATATGATAAAACCCATATGATTACTATAAAACTCAGAGATCCATCTGGAAATTGGCATACTTTTACAGGAGATTCTAAATCTTCTATTACTGAACAGTGTGAAAAACATGGTATAGATTCACCATTTGCCTGTCGTGCTGGGGCTTGTACCACTTGTGCCTGTCGTGTAAAATCAGGAGCGGAACACCTCGTGCAAAATAGATTTTGAGAAAAATTGATAGAAACTGATGATGATCAATTTCTGGCTTGTATTGGAGGTCTTCACGAATGACGCGTTGCATCTTCTGAAAATTTTGAAGTTATCCTCGATTACACTGAGTAAGTCTATGTAAAGAAGAATGGTGCAATCGTCTTTAGAATCCATGGAATCAGGGCGAGGGCAACGAGTCCTATGAGGATGTCGATGATTTTGCTCTTTGCTTTACTTTTTATCTCTTCCCCGACACTACCACTGATTCATGAGATAGAAATGCCTATACCGAGCACGACCATCAAGAGTACGCCAGCAACGAGACTTATAAAAAAGACATACTTGTAGATACTTGATATAAAGTCGATAAAACCAGTTGAAGCTGAGACGGTACATCGGTAACGCGCTGTCTGACTATTATTCCCAAAGAGTTCCATAAATGATCCCTGTTCTCCTGCAATTCCACAAGGTTCGCTTGTATATGTTGTGATACTCAGATTTGTGCTGAGGGAACCATCGAGGCTATCCTCTTGAAAAGCGGCGTAGGCGCTCATAGAACATGAGAGACAGGTAAGAATAAGAAGAATATATTTTTTCATATTAGAGGAGATTAAGTCAGACGATTTCAACGAGGAAAGTGTAGGAGAGGATGAGAAGTATTGTTGCAAAAAAAGTATAGAGTAATATTTTCTTTCCTCGGTCTGCTCTCTCTTCATCGCCAGCAGCGGTGATATAGAAGTAGGAACCAATAATGATGTATATGATTGCAATTGGTCCAGCTATAAAGAGGAAGAAATTTGCTACGGTTACGAGGATACTCATGATGCCTGTGGCATTGAGACTGCCACCAAAGAATATAGCGCGATAGATTGACTCGATAAAACCAACGACGACCAACGCAATTGTCCCGTAGACGAGACGCATTTTGGCTGACTGAGCAGTATGTTCGTCGCCTCCTCGGAAGAGCATCGTAAACCCTCCTCATATAAACATAACCACTGCTGTGGCAATCATGACCATCTCAAAGAATTTGACGATAGCGATGACGCTGCCATTTCACCAGAAGTTTTGAGGACAGAAGAAATAGTTACATGAACTCAGTGATGATTCATTAAAATCTCCACCCGGATCACGAGAAGAAACAGAGCTTACTTTGCGTCCGAAATCATCATCGAGATAGCTACTGCCAGTGATAATAGTGTAGACGAGTTCGGCTATATTAACGAGAAATAACCCCACAATAATCAAGAGTATTCGGTATCGTCCATCAGCTTGTTTTTCTTCATTTCCCATGCTGCTGACCCAGAGAAAACCAACATAGAGCATCGCGAGGAGAGCTACGCCATTGAGCACTATGCGTGCTGCATCGATGAGATCGATAGCGAGATTCCGTATGACACTCACGAAATCTCCGCCTCCTGGTCGGAAAATCGAATTATTTGAGAGATCTCGAGTGACACTTGTTCCATTACCGATTCCAGTAACGCCTGCTGCCCAGGATGAATCATTTATGAGAAGAGCGACACAGAGGATAATGTGTGGAAGAAAACGGTGTATGTTTGCGAAAAAATAGCGCATAGACTAGATATCTTGATTGGTGAAAAAACCAGCGTAATCATCACGATGGATGATGCCTTTTTGTTCGAGTTCTTGAGCATAGACGTACATAGGTATCATACCTTCTGATCGACCCATTTGAATAGCATTATTAACCTGTGCGAGATCGCCTGATCGAATGAGGTTTTTTATACCACTATTCACGAGCATGAGTTCGAAGAGAGCAATTCGTTTATTACTACCGTCTCTTCGAGGAACGAGACGCTGTGACAGTACGCCGAGGAGACTATCTGCGAGACGTGTGAAAATCTGTCTCTGCTGATCGGGGCTAAAGAATTGGACGATACGACTGATAGTCTGGACACTTCCGGATGTATGGAGTGTCGAGAACACGAGATGACCTGTTTCTGCGAGGTTGAGTGCCGCTTCTACTGTATCTGTATCACGCATTTCTCCGACCATGACGACATCTGGATCTTCACGCATGGCTGCACGAATGGCAGCTACAAAAGAACTTGTATCACGACCGACTTCTCTTTGAGAAAAAACTGACTTTTTATCACTAAACAGGAATTCTATTGGGTCCTCGATGGTGATGATATTTTCACCACGAGTTCGATTGATTTCTTCGAGCATAGCTACGAGGGTCGTAGATTTACCGGAACCAGTTGGACCTGTGACAAGGACGAGACCTTGTTTCGCTGTGAGGAACCGATCAATTGCATCTGGTAGACCGAGGTCTTTGATGCTCTTTGCATTTTGTTCTATACGTCGAAATGTGAAGTTCAGATTCTCGAGTGCCCATGCACCGTTGACACGAAACGATACTTTGTCTGCTTCTGTGATATATCCAAAATCCACATCATGTGATTTCTCGAGTTTTTCCATGATATCTGGATGTTTCTCAAGTATCTTTTTCTTGATCTGATCCATGTGTTCTCGGGAGAGAGCTGGTTCGTGTTCTATCTTGAGGAGTACTCATTCAATACGAAATGCCATAGGTTTCCCGGCAGAGATATGAACGTCAGATGCTTTTGTATCTATCGCATATTTGAGGATATTTTCTATACTGATTTGAGTTTTTGCTTCGTCTTCAAAAAACTTCCATGTTTTTGGGTCCACTTTTTGTCCTTCTGTGGCATGTGAGATTTCTTGCTTCTGCTTTTGTTCGCGTACAAAATCTATCACATGAGGGAAGTGTTCTCGTGCATAGGCCTTTGCTTCGTCGAGAGAAGCGACGATGTGTGCAGACTGTTTGATACCTGTGATTTCCAGGACATCTCCCATTTTACCAGGGATGATGATACTGGTACCGCCATTGGTTTGGAGATATTTCGTGATTTCGAGAGCGCCTGTGATAAATGCCGTCTTGATACCCTCTACTCGGGAGAGGTCGAATACGACCACCTGAGGCGCTTCTTTTGCGTATTTGAGAATACTTCCAAAAATCGGAGGTGATGTTTTCTCATCGAGTGTTCCCACACACATGAGCACGAGAAGGCCGTCCTGATGTGCTATACTGTTTTGATTGATTTCCATACTCTCAGCATAGCATAACTGAGATGCTTTTTCCAATCTTCTCACGAACGAAAGGGAGGAGAAGGATATTGACTTATTATATATTTATTTTACTCGTATGATTTTTATACCCCCTTCTGATTCATTATCAGATTTTTGACGGAGCAGAGGATGTCCACCTGTGGGAACTGCTGGAGTATTTACTTGTCTCAAATCATCGAGATTAATCTCTACCTGTTGCACTTGGGTATTTGCTTTTGCAGAGAGTGTGCCACGGACAACTCTATAGTTTATTTCATCTATCATCTGCATGAAGAATTCATAGGCACGTTCTTGGTAAACGAGCAATGGTTGTTTCTGGTTGTACCCTTCGAAGGCGACGTCTTCGCGGAGATTGGCCATTTTCTCGATATGTTCCATCCAGAGCTGATCGATAGCTGCGAGGTAGATTTGTCGTTGAAAGTGGTCAAAATTACGTCCTTCAAACAGTTTTTGCACCTCCTCGAGTTTCTTTTTCCAGAGCTGTAATACTTCTGTACTGAGTTCTTCAAAATCTACACCCTGAAGTGTGACTGATTCCTTGAGAATCTCACTTAGACTTATGCTCAGTTTCTCAGTGTCTATTTTTTGTTCCTCATCCTGATGTCTCATAACCAGACGCTCTGCTTCATCCTGAAATATTTTCTCAATCTGGAGATCGATATCAGATCCTGTTCCATCGTTTTTTGCGAAATCTTCGAGCATTTTCTGACGTCGTCCGTAGATAATGAGACGGTGTTGATTCATGACGTCATCGTATTCGAGGACGTGTTTTCGCATGTCAAAATGTCGGCCCTCTACTTGTTTCTGGATGGCAGTGATACGTTTTGTGAGCGTCCGACTCTGGATGAGTGGTTCGTCTTCTGGGAGGCTCGCAAAAAATGGAGAATTGAACATCGAGAAGAGCTTATCCCCGCCAAAAATACGCATGATATCATCACTTGGTGATACTAGAAATTGACTGAGACCAGGGTCACCCTGACGACCAGCACGACCACGAAGTTGATTATCAATACGACGTGTCTCGTGTTTTTCTGTACCGAGAATAGCGAGACCGCCGAGCTCTGCGACACCTTCACCGAGCTTGATATCTGTACCACGACCTGCCATGTTCGTCGCGATAGTAATAGCATTTTTCTGACCTGCTTTTCCGACGATTTCCGCTTCTCTCGCATCTTGTTTTGCATTGAGTACTTCATGTTTGATTCCTCTTTTTGTGAGCATATCAGAGAGGAGTTCTGATTTTGCCACAGAGACAGTACCGACGAGAATTGGTTGTCCGGTAGCGTGGATTTTTTCGATAGTTTTGACGATATAATCAAATTTCCCTTTTTCATTCTTAAATAAGAGGTCGGCACGATCATCACGGATAAGGGGTTTATTGGTTGGGATCTGTACGACGTCGAGACCGTAGATTTTTTGAAATTCTTCTTCTTCGGTCTTTGCTGTACCCGTCATACCAGAGAGTTTTTCGTAGAGACGGAAAAAGTTCTGATAGGTGATATTGGCGAGTGTCTTGCTTTCGCGTTGAATAGTGACGTTTTCTTTTGCTTCGAGAGCTTGGTGGAGGCCATTACTAAATCTTCGTCCTTCCATCACACGACCGGTGTGTTCATCGATAATCATGATATCATCACCTCGGACGAGATAATCGATATCGCGTATATAGCAGGCCTTTGCTCGGAGAGCGTTTTCAACATGGTGAAGATCATTGTAGTGATCAGAGACAAAGATGTTATCAACTCCGAGAGCCTTTTCTATACGTTCGATACCATCTTCTGTGAGGGCAACTGTTTTTGTTTTTTCATCGATGGTGTAGTGTTCTGGATGAGAGAGTTTCCCAGCCATTTGGGCGAACTTGATATATTTTGAAGTTGGTTCGTTGTCTGGTGCTGAGATGATGAGTGGTGTACGTGCTTCATCGATGAGGATAGAGTCTACTTCATCCACAATTGCAAATGCTCTTCTCGACATCACCTGATCAGCAATCGAGGGAGCCATATTATCACGGAGATAATCAAAGCCGAGCTCAGTATTTGTCACATAGACGATATCACAGTTGTAGTTCTTCTTTTTTTCATCTCGAGATTGGCTGTTGAGCACAACTCCAGTCGTCATGCCGAGAGTGCCATAGATAATACCCATTTCACCAGCATCACGACGAGAGAGATATTCGTTGACTGTGACGACATGGACAGGATCTCCAGAGAGAGCATTGAGGTACGCTGCGAGGGTAGCTACGAGTGTCTTACCTTCACCAGTACGCATCTCAGGGATATTGCCCCCATTGAGCGTGAGAGCACCGATTACCTGGACGTCAAAAGGAATCATGTTCCATACTTTTTTTGAACCATCAGGGAGTGTGAATTCTTGTCCATAGATGAGTTCACTTGCTCGACGGTGGAGTGCGAGAGCCTCGAAACGTATGGTTTGTACCATCTCTTCACGAGATTCTATATATCGTTTTTTATTTTTTTCATGAGCTTCTGTTTTTTCTACGAGCCCAAGAGTTGCATCGTTATCGATGCGGTCTTTTTCTGTGATAAAGGTGAGACGAATAGGATCAAATCGTTTTTTGAATTCTTCTGTTTTTGCTTTGACTGCTTCGAGAGAGTCTATGGTTTTCTTGTATTCCTCCTCGATTTTTTTGACTTTGAGAAGGTCTTTTTGATATCAATGGAGCACTGCTACGGTAGGGTCGCCAAAGAGGCGAGAAAAGAGAGACATAAGTGGGGTGAAAAATTTTCACGCATCATATAAAAAAACCCACGGAAAGCAATCTATTGCCAGTGTTTTATGTATTTTTCGACATCAAATTTTTTCTTCATTCCGCCGAAGGTCATAGACCGCACGAGCCCGTAGTGTGTTTTCTTTGGTGGAAAAGGTCTATCGTGTTTGCCAAAACACCAGGCGATACCAGTGTAGCCGTTTGGACTACATCCATCGACTGCGTAGGTATCATTGAGGTAGACACCGATTCAGTAGGCTTTTTTCCAGTCTCGGAACCACCTTAGGAGTTGCTTACCCCAATACATACGGACATAGCCGTGGATTTTTCCTGTTCTGACGAGCTCATGTTGTGCAGCGTTCCAGAGTGGATCTTCTGTTCTGCCGTGCCTCAGATCATCAAGTGAATATTCGTTTTGTGTCAGAAGGGAAGTCTGCTTTTCTCGGTCTTCGTCGAGGGTTTTTATGACCCAATCGGGGAGACATTTCCACTGATCTGGATGCTTCTCGTAGTACCACATATTGATGGCGAGTTCTCTTCGGACGAGACATTCTTCGAGAAAGGCGAGAATATGTGGTTTCTTTGCCTCGGAATGAAGTTCGTAATATATCTGGAGTGGAGAGATGCAGCCAAAGTGGAGATGGGGAGAGAGAAGGGAAGTGTTTTCTTCATTTGGATTATTTCTTGCTGTGTCATAGTGGGGGAGTTTCTCGTTTTGAAATTTTTTCCAAAGCTTCTGTGCGTGTGATGAACCACCGAGAAACTTATTCAGATGTCATTGGCTCAGTATCGAGAGCTCGGAGATATACTTCTGATACCATGCTGCACTGAGGATTTTATCCGTATCATCACCTATCTTGAGACATTCTACTTTGGTGGGATGAATATTTTTTTCTGTACTGAGCATCGTGACGGTATTCCAGTATTTTTTTCTGAGCGTATAAGCGCCGTATTCGACATGGTCGCTGGCTATCCAGGGAGGGATTAGGCTCGCATCATCGACGAGAACGACGGGGAGAGAGAGTGTGTCTCCAAAATATGTCAAAATATCTCGAAAATATCAGACATAGGTCGCACTCGCGACTATCATGCCGATATCATTTTTTTTCACTATTTTCTCGATAATTTCTCGAGTTTTTCCATAGATGACTGATAATGTGAGACCCACTTCATGGTATGATGTTCTGAGTTCATCGATTGATTCGATGAGGAAAATAAGCTGACGAATATTCTCGTGCTGATATTCGCTATCTATGGTGATAAGGGGGATGAGTTTTTGTTTTTTCTGAAGGGCGTATTCACTCGCATAGGCGAGACCACAGTTCCACTCTGTACGAAGTGCTCATTCGGTCCAATAGAGGATATTTCAGCTCTTGTACTGCGCATCGTTCAGATGTTGTATTCTGCGAGAATCAAACATGATTAGAGTATATAGAGAAGTTCTCCGAGCGCTAGACCTGGAGTCTGTCTATATGGTACTGCTCATGTCTGGAGTTTCTCAAGCATCGTTTTTTGATACTGACACTCGAGCTCGATACATGCTTTTGCTTGAGCTCCGTAGGTTGATTCTCCAGAGAGCATGAGATGATGCGGGTGCGTCGTCATCGAAGTTTCCATATCGTAGATTTCTTCTGGTGTTACTTTGCCTTCTTCTGTGAGCATGCTCTCGAGAAAGCCTGTCGCACAGATGGATTCGACACCATGACGACGGCAAGAGTCAAAGAAATATACCTGCACATCATGCATATTTGGTACGGCACGAGGATCCATCTCGACACGGAGATCACCTCGCCCAAACATCGCGAGAGTGAGATATTTTAAATCAAGGATTTTATCGACATTGTAGACGGCGTACGGAGTTTCAAATTTCCCACCAAGTTCTCACTTGTATGCATATTCATCGCGCATGATTCTCACAAAGTGCTCGATATCTTCTGGAGTACTAAAATACGACACCATGACATTATCGACGAATTCGAAACCGAGAATATCACGGGCAAATTCGATACTTTTTCGGTCGTGGTCAGTGATACAATCGATACCAAGAGGACGATTACGGACGCAGATACCCTTACGGCCACCGAGCTTAAATGTCGATTCTCCTGAGAGGATCTCTGTGCATTCTATCACTGCTCTGTCTCCTGATTTTTCTCGAACGGTTGCTGTCATCTTCCCATCATCAAATATCACGACATCACCAACCTGCATAACCTCGACAATTTGAGGAAAGCACACACGGAGTTTTCCTGGTGTGCAGAAACGCTCTTCTGAAGTGGCTGGCGCATAGGTGACCTCGAGCATCTCACCGAGTGTGACCATCATATCGCCCTGTGGTCCCATCTCGTGAATACGAGGCTTTGGTCACTGGAGATCTATGAGGATAGGTACGTATTTATGAATTGTTCTGAGGTATTCTGCGAGTGCAGCCAAATCTGATTCCTTACCAATATGAGAACAGTTCACGCGATAGATACCGATACAATTGAGTGTTTCTGGACTTTCTCGGAGGACTTTGGTGAGCGCTGGTCCATGAGTGGCGACGATATACTTTTCTGGTACTGCTTTTTTGTCTTCACGAGAGGTGAGAGATATATTTTTGAATGATTCTACTGCTTCAGCATAGAGGAGTGTTTTTTCGTTTTGCATAGAGGGATTGTATGCAGAAAAAGTCTATTTCAAGGTTATTTTCTGTCTTTCCAATTCCACCATTTGAGGAGTTCTGGGTTGCGTTTCTCTGGTGGAGTATCGGCGTAGTACACAGCACAACGAAAGGTGTAGAGCATACATCGGTCTTGCACGCTTCCACGGTACTCGTTATGGAGTCGGTAGAGCTCTTCTGGATCTCGTCCTCGTAAATCCTCTACTTTTGTAATACCTAGATTTATTAAATCTTGAGCTATTGTTTTTCAGACTCAGGGGATTTGGAGGAGGGATTTAAAATGCTCCAGCTTTTTGTACGTATTTATTATATCATTCATTAAAAGATGAGATAAGAAAATCATCTGCGGGCTGGGAGAATTCTTCTTCTGAAATAAAGTATAAGTCTTGTTTTGTTCTTGTGAGAGCTACATAAAACAATCTTCTTTGTTCTTCCAAAACTGTACTCGTGGTATCTCAAAAAATTTTTCAGAAAATGTAATCTGGATGTAAAAAAGGGAATTTTGTATTACCTGTTTTTTCTTTTTTTCAGACTTGTAATAATATACACACATCAGCTTCTGCTCATTTTGATTTATGTACCGTTTGTACTATTATTTCTTTTTCGAGTTTTGTTATTATTTCTTTTTCCGCGTCCTTCTTTGTTCAATAGTCTCTTGTTAAAATTTTTATATAAGTCTCTATAAGTTCTCATTTTGTGAATGGTTTTTCATTGAATGCAGACATAATTAAGAAAGTAGTATTTTTATTATTTTTCTTTCAATCTAATATTTTTTCACAACAAAATTTTAAATAGCGTTCTTTTTCCATTGCTCAACCCCTTTTATCTCATTTATTCTCTGCAAAATATATCGTATCCTTTTCATAGTCTTCTTTTTTATCTTTTCTGCACTCAATAAAGATACTTCATATATATTTTCCTTCTATTTTCCCGTTATGTCATTTTCAGCATTTTGTTCACTCTCCAAGACTGCACATAAGTTTATTTGATATTGATACAATTTCCTGTGGGCATCGCCATGTTTCTAGTAAATTTAATCGTTTACCTCATAAAAATTTTTCTTCATATTTTTTATAAAAATCCTTTTGTGATCAAGAGAAACTATTAATGAGTTGCCAATCGTCGCCGACACAAATAATATTTATGTCATTATTATATTTCAATATTGCCACGATAAGCTCGTAATATAATTCTGAAAAATCCTGATATTCATCTATCATGAGATATTTAATATTCAAAAGATTGCTCTGAATATTGTGTTTCTTGTTTATTCTTATTTGTATATTTCATTTTTCTTGATGAATCTTTTCAGTTGCTCAGATTAAAATATCATTGAAATCTTTCTTCCCTGATTTTTTCATTTTTTCTTCATATTTTTCATAGCATTTTAGTCCAAATTGATAAAACATGCCAATTTTTCAATCTTGATATACAGAATTTCTGGAGAGAATTTCTGATACTTTTTTTGGTGACCATTTCCGTTGCTTACATCTATTGATAAATTGTTCTATCATTTCTTCTAACTTTGTTTTAAAGTTTTCAATTACTTTTTGAATTAGTTCTTTTTCTGGTATTTTTTCGCAGATAATTCAATATTTTTCTAATCTTCTTTGAATAACTTTTTCAAATTTTTCACGAGCATTATCGCTTCAATAATTTATGTCACTTACGGAGAATTCTATTAGCGTATTGTCTAATTTTTCTTCCCAATATTTTCTTTTCCACAAGATTTCTTCTCTATATTGTTCCCAAGTTGTATCCCAATCTGGGTTTATTTGTTTTTCTGGATCATACTCGTCTATTCACCAGAATTCAATCCATACCTTTTCTTGCTCTATTTTTCTGATGTAATCTGGCTTTGCGCTGAATTTATTAATTCGGAAGTCTGGAGAATATTTTTTTTGATTGTTTTTTTTGTTTCACCATTCAATTGTCCACTCGTAATTATATCATATGCCCTGTTCAAATAGAAAATCTCCTATCCATTTTTCAGCTTTAGATTTTACTAATTTGCCATCGAGAGTTTGATAATTCATTCAACGGACAATTTCGTAATATTCCTTTGAAGAAAATCATTTATTATTGACGAATTCCTCATATTCAGGTGATGATTCTTCTCATGTTGTATCTGTTTTGAATATTTCATATACTAGTTTTCTTATTTCTTCATTTTCGAACAATTCTTGAATGACATGTCTACTCACATTTTTTAGTGTAAAATCGGTGTCTCGGTTAGATTCTTCATCCTTTTCCGTTATACTGTTTGTATATTCATCTTGATAATCTGCATAACCTATTCTCCCTGCTAGGCTATGGAATGTCATGGCATTATATTGATATTTATCATCTTCATTATGATTTCAATAAATATAATATCCTATTTTTTTATTAACATCCTGAGTGGCTGATTTATTAAAAGCGAGAAAAATTATTTCTTCTTTTTTGATATAGCATTCATTGAGTAAAAAATGAGTTTTTTGTACAAGAGTGGTTGTTTTTCATGACCCTGCCCGGGCTTGTAATAGTATTCTTGGAGAAAAATCGACCAAGAAAAGTTTTTGATTTTCACTGAGACTATTTTTATATACCTCAGGATAGTTTTTTATATACCTATACAAACAGTTCTTTTTTTTATTTATAATTCTTTGGTCATTTGAGCCAATATTGTTTTTCTTTAAGAAATGTTCTCAATCTATCCAGTTTCATTTATCTATTTTTTCTTCATATTCCTTTAGTAGACTAAATGAGGCATCCTTCAAAACATCATCCCAACTTATTTTTTTAGGAGTTCAGAGTCAAGATGATTGTAAAATGTCTCTTTTACTAAAAATGTTTTCCTGTGCTTCTGGGTGTTTTTTATTTGAAGTATTTTCTTCTAATAAATTATCCTCGTTTGATCTGATTGCTCTTGCTTTAGATAGAGTTATATCCTTTATTATGTTATTGCGCTTGATTCTTAAGTTAGTTCAGGATTCATAAAGTACTTCCCACCACTTTGATTCGTAGTATATTTTAATTCAATTTCATTTTATACCTCATTTTGGCATAAAAAGATACGATTAAATCTTCTGCAATCCAATTCGTCCTTTTTCGTTATCTACTTGGATGACTTTTACGTGGACTTTATCTCCTGTATTGACGACATCTTCGACGCGAGCGATACGTTTATCAGAGAGTTTGCTGATATGGATCATACCAGATTTGCCACCACCGAGTTCGACGATAGCTCCGACACCTTCGAGGATTTTTACCACTTCACCATCGAATTCTTGACCTACTTCGATTTCACGGACGATGTTTTCAATCGCTTTTTTCGCACCTTCACCAGCTTCTTTGCTTGGCCCAGTGATGACGACCGTTCCATCATCTTCGATTGAGATTTCTACACCGAAGTATTTCTGCATGTCCTGGATAGTTTCACCACCTTTACCGATGACCATACCGATTTTCTCAGGATTAATCTTCATAGAGATGAGCGCTGGAGCGTATTTTGAGACTTCTGCACGAGGCTTGTCGATAGACTTGAGCATACCCTGGAGGATAAACTCACGAGAGCCTTTTGCTTGTTCAAATACTTCACGGACGATCGCGAGTGTGAGGCCGTCAATCTTTGTATCCATCTGGAGCGCTGTGATACCTTTGCGAGTACCAGCCACCTTGAAATCCATATCACCGAGGAAGTCTTCCTGTGCCTGAATATCAGAGAGGATGACATATTTGCCTGTATCATCGTCGAACACCATACCCATAGCAACACCAGAGACAGGTGCAGAGATAGGGACACCAGCATCCATGAGAGCGAGTGTCGATCCACAGACTGAGCCCATAGAGCTCGAACCATTACAGGTGTGGACTTCAGAGACGACACGGACGGTATAGCCGAATTCTTCTACTTTTGGGAGGACAGGAACGAGCGCTTTTTCAGCGAGATTTCCGTGACCGACTTCACGACGACCGACTCCACGCATAGCACGGACTTCACCGACTGAGTAAGGAGGGAAGTTGTAGTGGTGCATGTAGCGACGCTCGTATTCTGGATACATACCTTCGACGAGTTCATTATCGAGTGGTCCACCGAGAGTCGCAATAGAGAGAACTGAGGTGACACCACGACGGAAGTGGCCTGAACCGTGGGTGAGAGGGAGGACACCAACTTCTGTCATGATAGGGCGTACTTCGTCACCCTTTCGACCATCGAGACGACGACCCTTTTCGAGGACGTTTTTTCTCATCACTTTTTTTACATATTTGTAGACGAGTTCACCGATTTCATTGCCATTGAGCTCTTCTGTATCTTCTGTGTAGCCGAGAGCTGTCTTTGTTTCTTCTATGAGATGCTCGAGAGCGTGGTGAAAGTCGATTTTACCGATATTGTAGAGTGCTTCGATTTTCTCTGGAGAGAGTGTTGCGAACACCTTTTCTTCGAGACCAGCAATGCCAGCCTTGATATCGAGATCCATCTTTGTGATAGGGTATTTTGCATTCACTGTTGCTACGAAGTCTTTCTGCGCTGTAGAGAGATCAGCGAGGACTTTCTGAGCGTATTCAAAACCACGCATCACCATCTCTTCACTCGCTTCTTTTCCACCCATTTCGACCATGGTGATAATCGATGAAGTACCAGCGACGACGAGTTCATAGAGAGCATTATTGATTTCTTCAAATGTTGGGTCAAAAATCATACCACCATCTTCCATGACCGCGAGACGAACACCAGAGACAGCGTCTTCAAACTGATGAATACCAGCAAGTTGCAAAGCGATACTCGCACCGGTGATGCCCCAGACACCGAAATCTTGTTTGCCTGTTGCAGAATAGATCGTCGGGATAATCTGAACTTCGTTTGTTGTGCCTTTTGGGAACATCGGACGGATAGGTCGGTCGATAAGACGAGAGTTGAGAATCGCAGACGTCGCAGGGCGAGCTTCGCGCTTGTTAAAACGTCCACCACCGATATGACCTGTTGCGTAAAAACGCTCTTGATAATCAACGGAAAGAGGGAAGAAGTCTGCTCCTGGTTTGCCTTTTTTGCTCACACCAACGGTCGTGAGGAGGACATGACCGAGCTCGTCTTTGATAGTGACTGCACCATCGATGAGGAGGGCAAATGAGCCAGTTTCAAAGGTGTATGTCTTACCAGCGATAGTATAAGACTTCGAAATCGGAGTAATCTCTCCGACGTTATTGTCGCGAATACCTGAAATCATAAGAAAAAATGAAGAAAATAAGCGCTTCCGTGGAAGAGCCTAGACTTACGCCATAACTGAATACTTCAGTCATCGAGCAAATCCAGAGAGTCTTCTCGCGAGAAACAGAATAATTATAGGGATTTTTATTGAAAAAGAAAGAATTAGTACCAACATTCTTTGAGCTCCAATTTCATTTTTATTGCTTCACGTTTGAGAAAAGATTGCCATCTTTCTCTTTTTTCTTCATCGTCAGTCTCAATAGACATTGAAACGATATCAACACGTTCTTTTATTCTTCTAAATATATCTTCTACTAATTGTCGTCATATTCCATCACCTCTTACATCCTTAGATACCCTGATGCTATCAATATAAAAATCTGGCTTTATTCTTCTGCCAAGAGTTGGTCTATGTCTGCATGCTACTCATCAAATAATTCTTCGCGAGCCTTTGATATATGCGAGTGTAAAAAGTCTCTCTACAGAGTAGCTCAACTTTTCTTCTGTCATACCTAAAAGTTGCAATACATTAGTATCTCAAGTTTCCCGTAACGTCTCACTTAGTGAATTGCTGGTAAAATCTTGTATTTCTATTTCCATAGTTTGAGTTTGGAGCCGATGACAAGACTTGAACTTGCGACCTGAAGTTTACGATACTCCTGCTCTACCAGCTGAGCTACATCGGCATGAGAGGAATTATAGTTTTGTTTATATCAATGCAAGGAGTTTTTTCTCTACTTCCATAAAGACTTCTTCGAGTTTTTCTCGTTCCTCTTTTGAGAATTTTGAGAGTACCCAATCAGCTGCCTCCATTGTCGGATGACGCCCTATGCCCACTTTGATACGTTTGATTTCTGGGGTTCCTATTGATTCGATAATAGAGGCAATACCATTGTGTCCTCCAGCGCTTCCTGTCTCACGATAGCGTACTTTGCCAAAATCCATATCTATATCGTCCGTGATGAGGATGATATCGGACGGAGCGATTTTATAAAAAGATGCACATGCTTGCACGCTTTTCCCTGAGAGATTCATGTAGGTTTCAGGCTTTAAGAGAATACACTTGGTATTATTGAGTGTGCACGATGTATAGAGTCCTTGGTATCATTTTTTCCATTCTGGAGCTTCCATCTGAGAGGCGAGATCATCGACAAAAAGAAACCCGACATTGTGCCGAGTTTCTCTGTATTCTTTTCAGGGATTGCCGAGTCCGACGATGAGTTTCATGGGGGAATTTTAGAGGTCTCCAGTCCAAGCACCAACACCATTTGGACTATTGCCACCTTCACTGCTACGTCCTGAGCTACCAAAGACTGGTATACTTCCAGAAGAAGAGCTGCCAGAGCTAAATCCTACTTGTCCGCTTGCAACAGCGAAACATGACTGATCAGTTTTCCCAAATACACGGTCTGAGACACATTTCATGGTCTGAAATATATTTCCAGGGCTAAATTTCTCACCGATTGATTCAAATCCAAGGGCACGAGAAACTGCTGGTGTGACGAGAATGATGACTATCATCACGAGGAGACCGATAACAGAGTAGCGTATCATGTTGATTGCTGGGTGGACTTTGTGTTCGTCACCTCCTGAGATAACCAATAAAAATCCTCACCAAAGAACGAATACGATAGTGAGGAGGATGGCGATGAGAAGGAGGATGGCGATACCGACAGTCATGAGCTCTTCCAGAGTATAAATCTGTGAAGCAGAATCAGCAAAAGTTGATGTCTGAGCGTAGACTATTGAGGTGAACATGGTTCGATGAGGTTTAAGAAGAGCTTCTTATCATTTTTGATGCCGATGATGCGGACGAGTGACTGGAGTGCACGGATGGTTTTACCACCACGACCGATGACACGCTTCATATCATCACTGTGGACAGTGAGTTGGTAGCGTGTAGCATCTGGATCTTCTTTTATTTCCAGAGAGACTGCGTCAGGGTTTTCGACAATGTTGGTGATACAAAAGCGTATAAATTTGTCTGCCATAGGGAGGGGAGAGATGTTACAGCTGTGCCCACGAACAACACGAACAAAAAACTCTCTGCATTAAATGCTGAGAGAGTTTGCTTTGAGGAGTTTTTCGACTGAAGGAGTGAGTTGTGCACCTTGACCGACACGAGTGCGAACTTTGTCCATATTGATCTCATATTTTTTGGTATGAGCATCGTACCATCCGAGGACGTCGATTTCACCACATTTTACTGGCTTAGTATGCTCTGTGACAACGATACGATAGTGAGGAACATGTTTACGACCTGCACGAGAAAAACGAATCTTTAACATAAGAAAGGTAATATAAATACAGAAGCATTGTAGACAAATGTGCATAAATGCAAGTCTTTTTTCGGTACTTTTTTGTACTTTTCTTGTTCTCCCGAAGAAAAACTGGATTTATAGTCTCTTTTTACTATTATCTGTCACATGTTTGACTCTCTCAAAAAAAGTGCAGATATCTATATTTCTCTCGAAGAAACTGATCAAGTCATGACCTGGTGTGATGACTGTGGGAATTATTGAATTCAAAAAGCTCTCTTTCAAGCGCTTGCTCTCGAAGGTATCATGCCACAAGATGTCATCGCTGCGTATGATGTAGGTTGCTCTGGAAATGAATCAGATAAGACATGACTCACAACTATTCACGGACTCCATGGACGTGTCCTGCCTCTTGCCACAGGTATCAAAATCGCTCATCCAGAGATGACGGTTATTGCTCATGCTGGCGATGGAGCGACTCTCAGTGAAGGAATCAATCACCTGATTCATTCTGTTCGACATGACAGGAACATCCTCTTTGTCCACCATGTCAATGCGACGTTTGGTTTGACGACTGGGCAAGCAAGCTCTGTGACACTTCCTGGGACAAAGATGAATGCGACTCCAAAAGGTGTCGATACACCACCAGTAGACTCTTTCCGCGTTCTCTCTGGCTGTGATCCGACATTTATAGCTCGTACACTCTCTTATGATATGGATCATATGACAGAAGTGTTTCAAGAATGACTCCGTCACTCAGGCTTTGCCTATATAGAAGTCCTCCAGCTCTGTCCGACGTATAATCGTGTTCAGGATCGCGCCTGGTATGAGCGAAATATCGTCCGAGTAGGAAATGGGTACATGCCAAATCGCGAAAGCTTCTTG
The DNA here is from genome assembly GCA_964603225.1 of uncultured Candidatus Peribacteria bacterium. Lineage (GTDB taxonomy): Bacteria > Patescibacteriota > Gracilibacteria > BD1-5 > JAGOOR01 > JAGOOR01. Next base: position 17,793 of record CAZRUI010000004.1, read on the forward strand.
GGTTGTCTCAAGCTCGCTAAAATGCCTGTCGGGGTCCTCCTCAATGAGCCACGGGAAGACAAACACGAGACTCGAAAAAATCTCCTACATGATGTGAGAAAATACGATATAGCTTTTCTCTTGTAGGATGGATCTGTCGTGCCGACGAAAGTCGGATCCAGACTAGAGGCAATTTCGCATTATGTTGTATTCTACTCGAAATACCTTTGGGCATTTTCCGGTACTTTTGATTGCAAAAGTACCCAAAACAATTTAGGGGACACAAACTCGCTCTCCTGATTTTGCACCTCATATCAGTTTTCATGACGCTCAAACAGTGTGTCCCCTAAAAACCTGTTTCTATTTTTCGGTAGTTGTTTATAATAGGCTAAATTTATATATGAATACTCGTATCACTTGGGATCAATACTTTATGGGACTGGCTCTTCTCTCAGCGCAGAGAAGCAAAGATGCTCGTACAAAAATTGGTGCCTGTATCGTCGATTCTCATAATCGAATTGTCGGTATCGGATACAATGGTTTTCCCCGAGGTTGTCCTGATGATGAATTCCCACATGCACGAGGTCGTGATGAACAGGGGAATCTCCTCCGTCTCTACGATTCAAAACATGCCTACGTCGTCCATGCAGAAGCAAATGCTATTCTTAATTCTATGGGACGTGATATGCAGGGGGCAACGCTTTATTGTGCTATGCCAACCTGTAATGAATGTGCAAAATTGATTATCCAAGTAGGAATAAAACGTGTCGTCTATCTCGCGAGTCCAACCTATGAAGCCCGTGATGAATTCCTCGCTGCCAAACGTATGTATGCTTCGGCTGGTGTCCTCTGTGAGCTCTATAATGGTCCAACGGATACTCTTGAACTCAATTTCGATGATGCTCACGGGAAGAGCGAAAGAAAAGAAGATTGTGGTTGTTGCTAATTAAAAACAAAATTAGATTTGACACTTTCTAATTTTAAATAAAATGTTTTAAAACGTTAAAACAATATATGAAGATAGTTCAAAAGAAAATATCTGAATTTAAAAACCTCTCACGAGCATTTGTGGGGTTGAAAAATGAAAAGGAAGTCTTCGCACTTCTTCGTGATATTTGTACACTCTCTGAGATGTCTGCAATGGCTGAGAGGCTTGAAGTGGCAGAACAAGTGCAGAAGTGAGTGAGCTACAGAACTATTGCGAAAAATACCGGTGCAAGTACTGCTACTATCACACGTGTTGCTCATTGGCTCCATAACGGGATGGGTGGCTATCATAGCGTGCTCGCACGCACAAAGACATGATAAACTAGAGAAATATCTATTTTCTCTCTCCACCCACCTCAATCTCTGAAAGGTGGGATTTTTTTATTTAATTTACAAATTTTATTATGGAAACAGTACAAGAACTTCTTTTACAAGAAGCAAAGAAGCAGTGAATACTTCGGATATCAGCCACTTGAATGAATGGTGTTTATGATTTAGGGAATCCTGGAGATGCCCTTCGAATTCTACAAAAATATGATAATGATATTACAGGAGCCACATTTCCTGTTGATAAGTATTGGATGCTCGATAGTGTCGTCAGTAATTTTTTGGAACTTATTGTTTTAGCTCGTTCACTCTCTTCATCGAAATCTCCAGAACAGCTCTGGCGGGAAGTAGAAAATGAGTGGGGAGAGTTTCTCGAAATACGGGAGAAAATGTCTGTAGCGCCTGATGTTATCCAAAGAGCTCAGCTCGTCCCATATTATCTCGACGAATTGGCGGATGTATATTGGAATTTAGCAAAATTTGATGCATTTAGTAATCAAGAAAGAACACCAGAACAACGTATGCTTATATCAGAAATAGAGCAACAAAAGACATTTGGTGAAAATATATTTACTTGGGCGTGAAAAAAATTCAAAACACGGTATCTGTGAATCGCATGAATCGAATCTCCGAAGTTGCGTGATGAGCGATGGAGGAAGATCAAACAAGAACAACAAATTGTTCTTTTACGAGAGTCAAAACAGAAATGAGTAAGGATTCTTTTGCGATGATTACTCGGTGAAAGGCGTATTACTTTTGGTTCTGAGTCTGATTTGCAGGTATCTGATTTTAGAAAGGTTTTGGTGAATAAATGACTCAAAAATATTGTTTTTTCTTCTTTAGCAGCCTTGTCGTGATATTCAGAAGAAGATGTGATGAAAATATTTGATAGAAAAGATTACGCTATTGTGAGGATCAAAAATAATACAGTTCTTATTCAGTTTGTTAAGTGACCAGAAGGAACTATGGCTAATATGAAAATATGAAATGCTCTTGAGACTATTTTTGTTGGAGGAACTGACACTATACGCAAGCTCCAGGAAACTGATTTACTTTCTTCTGATGAAGAGGTTTTACCAGGCGTTCTTTTTTGGGGAAAGGGGGAGATACTTTGTCTCGCCGATAAGTCCAGTGTAGACCGTATGATTTCTGGAGAATTGCCTACTAGGATTATCACGCGCGGTACGCCTTATCTCACAGAAAGCGCATTAAAAAAATCAGATATAGAAAATATAGAAATTCTCTCTACAGATTCAAATGTAGAAGGAATGGTTAATATTTCCGCTCAGTCTGAACCAAATAAAATTGTCCTGGGCACAGAAGTTGTTGGGACAGGTAGATCTGTTGAAATGAACGGTAATTATATTTTGTATTGGGACGAATCTCAGAGACGAGTGCTCGTATATTCACCGTGCAGTCGAGAAAAAAATGGTTTATTCCCAGCCAAAAATCTCTATGGTACTATCGATCAGACAAATAATCCTTCAGTCTGTGATTTTGTCTGACAATTTCAAACTCCACTTGATGTTTCTATTGCTCGTTTGTGAGATAAAAAACCACCTATTTCTGTATCATCAGTCGTCAAGAGAGTCATGGAAATAATGGCTACTTCTTCTTCAAAATATCAATAAATGTTTCACTTGGGATTGAGACCTTCCCAAATTCTTTCATTTTTTTCTTTCCTTTCTTTTGCTTGTCGAGGAGTTTATTTTTGCGAGTAACGTCGCCACCGTAGAGATAGCCTGTGACATCTTTTCGGTATGCAGAAATGGTTTCACGGGCGATAACTTTTGCTCCGATAGCGGCTTGAATAGGGATAGAGAAGAGTTGTTTTGGTATGGCTTCTTTGAGTTTACCACAGAGTTCTAAGCCAACATGATATGCCTTGCTTCGGTGTGCAATGGTTGAGAAGGCAGAGATACGCTCATTGTTCACCAGAATATCTATTTTTACGAGGTCATCACGTTTGTAGTTGAGTTGTTCATAGCTCATGCTCGCGTAGCCTGAAGAGCGAGACTTGAGGTCATCATAGAAATCGGTGATGATTTCTGCCATGGGGATTTCGTATGTGAGAATAGAACGAGTTTCATCAATATAGGTTTGATTTTTGTAGACACCACGGTGTTCTTGAGCGAGCTTCATCATCTCACCGACCATGTCTGAGCGTGTGATGATCTCGAGCTTCACTATTGGTTCCTCCATCCATTCGTAGGTGCCTGGTTCGGGGAGATTTTCAGGGTTTCTGATCCAGAGACGAGTGTAGGTTTTATCTCAGATTTTTTCGAGCTTGAGTGGTGTATTTTTGAATTCGTCTGAGTGATCTCCCGGCATCATCACTTGATAGGTCACTTGGGGGCTCGTGAGGATGACATCGAGATCAAATTCTCGATCCAGTCGCTCCTTCACTATCTCCATATGGAGAAGGCCTAAAAAACCACAACGAAATCCGTGCCCGAGAGCAGGAGAGACTTCGTGCTCATTGGTGAGAGAACTATCGGACATTTTCAGTTTCTCGATATCTGTTTTGAGCTGATTATAGTCCTCAGTATCGACGGGATAGACTCCAGCAAAGACGTAGGGTGTGATTTGTTTAAATCCTGGAATAGCACACTTGTATCGTTCTTCACCAGCAAATATCGTATCACCGACACGCGCTTCTTGGAGGGTCTTGATACCTGTGACGATATAGCCGATTTCTCCTGACTTGAGTGAGGGGAGTGGATGATACTCCGGCTTGAAACAGCCTACCTCGAGTATATCGACGACCGTGTCTGTACTCATGAGTCTGATTTTATCTCATCGCTTTATTTCTCCTGAGAAGAGCTTGATATAGATGACGACGCCACGATAGGAGTCGTATTGAGAGTCGAATATGAGTCCGAGCTTCACTGAGTCGGGGATTTTTCCTTCGGCATTGTTGGCAATTATTTTGCCTCCTTCTGCTATTGAGCGAGGTTCTGGGATTCGTTCGACAATAGCATCGAGGACTTTCTCTACATTGGTCCCTACTTTCGCTGAGACGGGGATAATATCTGCTTCATAACATCCGATGAGTGAGACGATTTCCCGTGTGACACGAGGGATATCAGCACTCGGGAGGTCGATTTTATTGAGAACGGGGATAATCACGAGGTTATGATTGATAGCCATATATAGATTGGAGAGCGTCTGTGCTTCGATACCTTGGGTGGCATCGACGACGAGCACAACTCACTCCACAGAAGCGAGACTACGAGAGACTTCATACTGGAAATCCACATGACCTGGAGTATCAATGAGGTTTATTTCATGACCTTTCCAGGCCATACGAACAGGTGTGAGCTTGATGGTGATTCCACGCTCCTGCTCTATTTCCATCGTGTCGAGCATTTGGCTGTTTTTCATTTCGCGTTTTTCCTTGGTTCCTGTGAGTTCGAGCATCCTATCTGCAAGGGTAGACTTGCCGTGATCGATATGGGCGATGATTCAGAAATTCCTGATAGACATGCCTGTATCTTAGCGAAAAGGCGAGAATTGCAATGCTTATGCAGCATCTGGTCTCATATCCCATTGTTGTCTCTGAAATCTGTATAATGCAGCCTGTCTGATGAATTCGAGACCATCTTTTGGTATAACGGTTATTTCTATTCCAGATTCTGAAGCCTTTTTGTGAATATCTGTCATATGTGGGTATTCCTGTTTTTCTGGTATGAGCAGGATGAGATGTACATGGGCTTTTGTTTGTCTGATATGAATTGCTTGGGAAAGGGCTAATTCATGTTTTTGTTTCGTTCTTTCTGGATGATTGGACGGACCGTAGAGAAAATCAAAAGAGCTATTTCTGAATATCTGTACGAGAGATCCTATAGTTCATTTCCTGGATTTTCTTGATTTTGATTCTGTGGTAGCACAGATAATAATTGATGATTCTGACATAGTAATAAAAATAAAAAATAATAAAAAATCCCCTTCGGTGGAAGGGGATAGAGTTTGTTATGAGATTCGATTTTATTTGCTACGTCTCACGCCGAAAAAACATCCCCTTTGGAATGTGCTTCGGCGAACTATGTAAGACGAAATAATCATGAATGCATTGTAGTGATTTTTTCTAGCCGTCAAAGTTTGATTTTGGGCTTATTTTGTGATAGTATTTAGATATGAAAAAACTTCTCGTCCTCATTCTCTTACTTTCTGGTGTTGCTTTTGCTGCTCTCGATACTGATTCTGATGGTGTTTCTGACGATAAAGATGTATGTCCGAGAGTGTATGCTCGATCGACGAGTGGTTGCCCGACATTGGCAGTTTCCTCAGCTCCTATTAGTGTCAATGTCTGTATCAATACTCAGAAAAAATCTGGTAAGATAGTGGCTACCGTGACTCCTATCTGTGATGCTGCTACAAAAGTATGTCCAAAAGTAACAGGCATACTTGGTGCTCAATCATGTGATCCGATTTTCCCTATTATATTTGATGCTGATGGAAGTGTGCTCGTTCGTGGCAGTATCTATATTCTCGACTACACACAATAATAAGCTATGAAGCGACTTCTCCCATTCATTCTCTCATTTTTCTTTTTTTCGAGTTTATTTGCCCAGACTCTCGGTAATCCTGTAGGAGATACAAATACTACTACATCTCTCCAGGAAAACACGAGCTTCATTACTACAGGCGATAATCTCAAAAAACTCGAAGCAAAACGTATCGAGCTCCTCTCAACACTCAAGCTCGAAAAAGAAAGAGTGCTCGAAGAAGTCAAACGACGCGATGAGATACAATCTCTCCTGACAGGTATCGATGTACTCCTCCGAGAGATATCAAAACTGACTATCCAGAAAAATAATCTCATTTATAGTGGTAAAGATACCGATCTGATTCCAGATATCGAGGAGCAGATTCAGGAAAAACAGGAACTGGCTTCTGAAAAAATACTCACTCTTGCAACTCGTCTCGATTTCGGGAGTTATACCACTGATACTCCTTTTTCTGAACTTCAGAAAGATTTCTCATCTCTCCGACGATTAACACAGAACATTCTTCGTTCCCAGGAAAAAGTCATCAGTGATGCTGAAAAAAAGAGATCAGATTTTATTGCTCAAAAAAGCAAGGAGCTCGATGATGTCAATCTCGAAATAACTCGATTAGAACAAATCCGTGCTGATCAGATGTCTCAGACTCTGAGTCAGATTGGTCTATATATCATGGTTTTCGTTGTTCTCTATGTTATTCGTCTTATCTCTCGTCGACTCTTGATCCGATTTGGTCGTGACTTCTCAAAGCCACACCAGGAAGCCCTTCATCTCGCTCATAGATGGGTATTTAATGTCCTCTTTGTTGGTGCATTTCTCGTCATATTCTCTGCAGAATTCATATCATTTCTTCCTTTTATTGCCATCGTCGGTACAGCTGTGGGTCTCGCTCTGCGTGATGCTATCTATTCTTTTATTGGTTGGTTTGTCGTTGGTTCGAGTTCAGGATACCAGGAAAATGATTTTATAGAATTTGATTCTACCATTGGTCGTGTTTTCCGTATCACACCCCTTCTTACGACGATAGAAGAGTATGGTCCACAGGGTTTTACTGGGAAAATAGTCTCTTTTCCAAATAAAACTATTTTTGAAAAAAATATCAAAAACTGGTCTCGAGGTTCTGATTTTTCTCTCATGTCTATCGATTTCCTCCTGACGCATGAAAGCGATATCCACCGTGCAAAAGATATTTTGATGTCTGTTGTTGGATCAGAAGAACTCGCTCTCTACTATAGTTCTCGTCGTGAACTCCGTCTCCTCAAAAATACCTATGGGTATACTGATGATGATCTCAAGCCACAAATACATGTCGTCACAGAGCCACGAGGTATCATCCTCCGTGTTCGTATCCTCGTTCACGTCAGAGATCGTCTCTCGGAGCAATCTCGTATTATGGAAGCTTTTTCTACCCTTGTACAGAAAGAAAAAAATGTTGAGATGCGACAGGTTTAATTTTTCTTCCAACGCGCATAAACTCCTGTAGTGAGACTTCGTTCACCGGTAGTTTCTTGGATTCCTAATTCTCCATGCTCGACGATTCATGCGGGCAGTATGTCTGTGAGGATATTTGCAAGCGTTGTTGAAAAAATACTTGATGCGTACGTATTCACCAGAAAAAATAATGGTTCTGGAGAAATAATTTTCCTGATACTCTCAAGCAGGAGAGGGAAAGAGGTATCGAATTCCCATTTTTCACCATTGGCACCATGCCCAAAGACAGGAGGATCCATGATAAAACCATCGTAGACATTTCCTCGTCGGACCTCTCGTTCGACGAATTTTACGACGTCATCGAGTATCCAACGTATTGAATCAGAGGGGAGTGCGGTGAGTTCCATGTTTTTTTGTGCCCAACCAATCGTTGGTTTCGATCCATCTACGTGTGTCACTTTTGCTCCTTCTTTGGCACAGGCAATAGAAGCGATACCTGTGTAGGCAAAGAGATTGAGTACTTTTGGTTCTTTTCTTTTTGATTTCTTGATGACTTCACGCATCCAATCCCAGTGTTCTGCCTGTTCTGGGAAAACTCCTACATGTCTATAGGGAGACCAACGACATTGCCATGAGAGGTCCCTGTAGGACATAATCCAGTCAGCGACATTTTTTGGTATTTTGGTCCACTTTCCTTGACCGCCACCACTTTTATCGAAATAGGCATCTGCTTTCCAATCAGACTGTTTTGGATCCCATAATGCCTGAGATTCTGGCCGAACAATCGTAAAAGAACCGTAGCGTTCAAACTTCATACCATCACCAGAATCGAGAAGTTCATAGTCTGGATAGGATTTGAGGAGGAGGTGAGAGGGGAGGAGAGTCATGAGAAGAGTATATTGATTATTGTTCATTTTCATCTTCGCGTACGATACCGCTCTGGAGATCAACCATTCCGGCGTATTTTTTTCAGAGCTTGAGGAGTTCTGTATGCGTTCATCGCTCGATTACTTTTCCTCTTTCAAGGACGATAATATCGTCTGCTGTTTTTACCGTCTGGAGCCTATGGGCTATCACAATGACTGTTCGCCCTTCAAAGAGATGTTCAAATGCTTTTGCCACTTTTTGTTCACTGTAGCTATCGAGCGCGGCTGTTGGCTCATCGAGGAGGATGATTTCTGGATCCTTGAGAAATATTTTTGCTATGGCGAGTCGTTGTTTTTGACCACCAGAGAGTCTGACACCTCGTTCCCCGATTTCGGTTTTTATACCATCTTCGAGTTCGTAGATAAACTGACATTCAGCCAGTTCGATAGCTTTTTGCATTTTTTCTTTTGTTATTTTTCCACGTGCACCATAGAGGAGATTTTCTTCTATTGTTCCATCGAACACGGATGGTTCCTGTGTGAGATAACCAATATGAGGATAGTAACTATCGAGACGAATAGAGGTTATTTCCTGTCCATCGATTATGAGTTTACCATCTGAGGGTCTCATATATCCCGCGAGGAGTTTCATGATGGTCGTCTTGCCGCCGCCTGATCGACCGACGAGGGCAGTTTTTTTACCTCATGAGATTTTTACAGAAAAATTTTCTAACACCGAAGACTGACTGTGGTATGAGAAGCTCAGGTTTTTTAATTCGTAGTTTCCTTTTTTAAATTCAAACTTTTTCCCAACATCGTATCACTCTATTTCAGGCGTATTGTCTATAAAATCCCAGAGCTTGTCTATGTGAACATATGATTTTGTAAATCCTTCATAGTATTCTATGCTATCGCGGAGTGTTACTTCAAACATACCAAGTATCGTGAGTATGCCAATCATATCACTCAGGAGATATGTGCCGCCAAAGACTCTGGTGCCGAGATAATAATATGCTCAGACGATGATACAGGAGAGGAGAAATTTTGGTGTCTGGAATAAAAATGAACCCCAAAAATTTTGTTTCCGAGCAAGGTCTCTGGAGTAGTCTGATATGAGATGAATTTTTTGAATTTCTTTTTCTATCGTTTTGTTCTGTAGTATCTCAAATTTTGACATAATAATTTTTGCCAATGCACCTGTTGTGCGGACATTGTTTTCTTTGCGTTGTTTTCTGTAAAAAGTCGTGTATTTATTGAGGTATACTATGGTCGTAAAAATAGAGACTATAATGATGATGCCACCAACAATCACCTGCCAAGGTAAGCTCCGCGCCAAATAGAATCCAAATGCAAGAGTACAGATAATACGTGTCAGATGAGACATGATTCCGAGCAGTGATTGTGTTGATTCTTCTATGCCTTTTTGGAGTATGCTCAGTATACGACCAGTTCCGAGTGCTTCTATTTTTTCTTGTTCGAGTTTGATGAATTTTTCTAGATTTTTTTTGTAGATGAATGGTTCCCAGATGTATTGTTGTTCTACCCAGTAGTAGTTACGGAATATGAAACCGAGAATCTGGAAGCTCAGCATAATAATACTCGAATATACAAGAGTGTGGTGGAAACCGCTTATATCTCCTGTTTCTAATTCATGAACTATTTCCTTCAGAAAATAGGCAAGAAAGAGTGTGAAACACGTCGTATTGAGCGTCGTAAAAATACGCATGAAACTGACGAATGGAAATATCCGACAGGGCTCAAAAAAACGTTTTATTTTCTGCCAAAAATTCATGGATTTATTCTAGAGTATTTCCTGCAAATACAACTTCGTTGACTCTTTTGTCCCATTTTTCTTCAGGAAGATTGTCAAAAATCTGGCAATCAAAACAAACCCCAACTGTGCATATGGGATTGTATTTCTCGATGAGTTTGTCATAGTAGCCACTTCCTCGGCCGATTCTCTTGCCTTCTTTTGTAAATGCTCGTCCTGGTACGATTAAGAGAGCATTTTGTGGGATCTCAAATACTTCAGTGCTCTGAGGAATAATCGATATATTTTTCCCATTCTGTTTGCACCAGATAAGGAAAAGTCCTATATCCACCTCATCATCAAACGCCTTGTAACCAACGATAGTTTGATATTTTTTCTCAGAGGCTATATGTATTAATTGTTTTGATACAGTTTCGCTTTCTCTTTGTTTCTGAGTGAGAGACATGAGTGATATTCTTTCTTGCACTGTTGTGCGATAATCTTTTTTATCGGAGGTAGGTGGATTTATTTTGTTCATGTTCTGCTCCAGTTACTGCTGGTCGAATAATGCCATTATTATCATGAAGGTAGTACCAGTAAGGAGTTTCTGCTGTAGCATTGAGTGTTGCCATAAATGTTTCCGCTGACAGACTTGCAATGGGTGTTGGCGGGAGCCCAACTTTGTCTCTGGTATCGTAGATATTATTTTTGTTTGCTCGTGCATCTCGAGAGAGGCTATAATAGTTATTTACGTATTTTTGGCATTCATTGCCAGGTATAAGTTCTGGGTAACAGACTGTTATGTCTGCTCCTATTTGCCATCCTTGTCTGAGGCGTTTTTTGAGGATATCGGCTACCATCGGCATCTGAGATGTACTCTTTTCTTCTTCACCGACGATAGATGCGAGTATGAGTACATCATAGAAAGCGTCTGCTGGCTTACCGCTCGCGAGAAAAGGAGTGTAAATTCTCTTATTAAAGTTATCAAGCATCTTGGAGACCATATCAACGACGCTCATACCTCATATGATTCTGTATGTATCTGGCATGAGAAAACCCTCGAGGGAAGTTTTTCATGATAAAAATGGATATTTCGGACTCAGAGCTTTTATTATGTTTTGCTCTTCTATCAGTAAATCACCATCGATATTATGTTTTTTGAAAACTTCTGCTATTTCTGCCTTGTGCCATCCTGGAAGGAGAGTGATTTCTTCTTCTGTTGGTGTTGGATTTTCGAGCATTTCAAAGACTTCTTCGAGGGTGTTGGTTCATTCTGGTACTGCAAATATACCTGATTGAAGTTCTATGCTTGGGGCAAAAAACATTTTCCAGAGCTTGTAGCGAAAATGGCTCACATCTGCTTTGAGAATGCTATCGAGATTGCTGATTGCAGATCATTTTGGGATTATAAGAGTTTTTCCTGTGTTTACCGGTGTTCCTCCTGTCCATGAAATCCACAATATAAACCAGAGTATGAATACTCATACTGCTCCTCCTATTTTTATTTGAGTGGATAGTTTTTTCTGATGTACTTGAGATCGTTGGAAGTTCATACGAATTGGATTACATTACTAGCAGGTAGACATCCTGCCTTGCCTGGAAGTATCTTGAGAGTATCTGCATTGTCACGGAAAATATCATTGACTTCATCGATCGTATGACATTCCTCTTCTCCTGATTTGTTTGCGGATGTGAGGAAAATAGGTGCACGAATATATCCCTGTGTTTCTGGCTCGAGACACGCTTCTGCAACGCGGAATCCTACAGTTTTATATCATGCATCATCGAGGATAGGGTATTCATCTCTGAAATCATCTCGTACTTCACACACGATAGTAAATGGGAACTTATATGTTCGAAGAAAATTCACCTGACCTGGCGTCAGAACTGTCTCGTAGATGAGATCTTCCCATGTTGGGACGAGTATGGCGAGAGGTTTACTTTTTTCTCTTCCTTTGAGCGTGTAAATCATCTC
>CAZRUI010000004.1:29712-32533 GCA_964603225.1 uncultured Candidatus Peribacteria bacterium
GAACGGATATTTTCGAGGATAATGGCTTTCATTCGACAAATAGTGAAATTGATTACAATGGCCACAGTATATTCAATGTGTATGAAAATCTATATCAAACCACTCTGTCCTTTTTGCATTCGTTTGCTTTCCTTGCTCGATGATGCAGGCTTGAAATATGAAACAATAGATGTTATCGGTCATCCTGATAAAAATGATGAAATGATGAAAAAATCTGGTCAACGAGGTGTGCCAGAGGTGGAAATAGCGAATGTCATTATTCCAGATTATGGAACAGAAGAAACACTCGTAGAAGATATACAGACTATTCTCGCAGCAGGGTATGTGAATGAAGAGGTAATGAAAAAACTCACCAGTACTATTGTGTACACCTAAGTTTTCAATTTATCAATTACGAATTACGAATGAATAAAATTATTTTGATAAATGAGGAAAGTCCTCTTTTTCTCTCCTTTGATCAAGGTGGGGACGTCGTCGTGTATGATCAAACGAAAGGGAATGCTGCTTTGGCTCGAAAAATAGTCGTTACTCACAATACAAAACTCACATGGTATGGAGTGGCGAGCGGCAATTCTGATTATTCTCTTCAATTTGTCACAGAATCAGGAGAAAGTATTGTCCGGATGTTGCTTTTGGCGACATGAGATGAGAAGCTCAAGACAAATATCCACTCCGCACTATCAAGCTCCCATACAGTGACAAATATTCATATCCTCTCACTCGTTGGGGAGTCTGGTATTATCGAACTCAACGGAACAGTTCAGATAGATGCAAATATTGCGAAAGTAAAAGGTCATATCTTGGAAGAAAATATTTTTCTCGGCTCAAAGGGAAGTATCCGAGGCATTCCTTCTCTTCTCGTTCATTCGGATGATGTCGAGGCAGGACATGCTGCCCGTATTGAGCGTGTATCGGATGAGAAACTCTACTATCTCCGTTCTCGTGGTATTCCAAAAGATGATGCAACAGTGATGATGATTGAGAGCGCTGTCGCAGGATTGTTTGAGGGGTTGGATGGAAAATATCAGGATGAGGTAATGGATAAAGTATTGAAGATATTTTAAAATTATACTTTTTCTTATTTTCAAATAGAATATTTTTATTCTCTACAAATTTTTTATGAAGAAGAAATATTTTTTGATTTTTATAGCTCTGATTGCTTCTATTTTTGTTTTTCAAAATTCATTTTGAGAGATTAATCAGGACTTAATTTTTGAAGATGATGGTTTGAAAGGTCCAGTTCTTAATGACCCCCTTACAGACAATCTTTCTTTAATTAATGAATTAGCAACAATTTTAGGTTTTATATTTATTATTCCAGGAGTAATTGGTCTTTATCTGTGCCCATCAATTTGAGTTTCTTGATTGAGTAAAAAATCTATCACAAAAATAAGTCCAGTACTCTCCTGGATACCTATTTTAAGGATATATCCCCTTATGAAATCTTTAGGAATTTCTGGTTGATGGGCCTTAACACTTTACATACCGATGATTCCTGTAGCTATTTCACAGTTATCCCAAAAGATGTGAATATGAGTAGGAGGTATATTATCAGTTATTTTCCTACCTCATTTCACTCTTGCTTATATAGGTCTTAAGGAAAATAAAAAATCTACCTGGATTGCATGGGTATTTGGTTTCAGCGCCGCTCTAATAATTGTGATATTTTTTCTTTGGATATTATCCAATTTTGCTCTTGAGTTGTCATCAAGCGAGATAATTCAAGATTAAACTACTGTTAATTTCAATTATTTCTTAGACTCCCAATACGCCCTCATCCCGATCATGGCAGCATTATCACCGCAGTATTTGAGTGATCTTGGTGTATAATAGGGGATGTTGTTTTGTTTTGAATATGTCTCGAGGATGTGACGGAGAGCTGAATTGGCACTGACTCATCCGACTAGGGCCATGCTTTTGGTGCCTAGCTTTTTTCTTGCTTCTATGAGACGTTCTGAGAGGATAGTTACGATAGTTTTTTGGTATCCATAGGAGATTTCTATGAGATCAGTTTCTGTGAGTTTTCCGTGATGTTTCTCTCGTATTTCTATTTCTCGAAGTGCTGATGATTTGAGCCCAGAAAAAGAGAAATTCAGAGTTTCTTCTGGGAGTACGAGAGGGAATTGAGGTATATTTTTATGAATGTCTGGATTATATTTCTGAGCGAGTTCATCGATGTAGCGACCTGCTGGAAAGGGGAGTCCGAGGCTACGACCAACTTTATCCATACTTTCTCCTGCACTATCATCGACTGTATGCCCGATTCTCTCTATTTCAAAGAGCGATTTCCAGAGAAAGAGATCATTGTGTCCACCAGATGCTGAGAGTACAATCATAGGGAATGCTAATTCTTCTATTTTTCTTTCTAAAAGAAGCGAAAAGATGTGTCCTTCTATATGATTGACCCAAATCAGTGGTTTCTTGTGTGAGATTGCGAGTGTTTTTGCGACAGTCTTGCCTATGAGGAGAGAGGGTACTAATCCTGGTTCACTTGTCGCTGCAAATATATCGATATTTTCTAGCATTATTTCTGCGTCTTTCAGGACTTGTGTGATGAGTTCGAAAATATGGTCTGCATGGAGACGGGCTGCTACTTCTGGGACAACACCCATGGTCTTGATATGTTCTGCCTGTGTGTGCGTGTGCATCGAAATGAGCTCTCCATCTTTGAGGAGAGCAACTGAGGTGTCATCACAGGATGATTCGAATGCGAGGAGATACATAGTACAAAAAATCTCACCTTTGCAGGTGAGATTGAGTTTTTCAATGGTGGGTGACATAGGATTCGAACCTATGACCCCCTGCTTGTAAGGCAGGTGCT
>CAZRUI010000005.1:0-24386 GCA_964603225.1 uncultured Candidatus Peribacteria bacterium
ACGACCAATCTCCTCGCAGGCGGGAAATATCATCACGAATAATTAACCGACGAGAAGTCAGATTTTTTTCTTCTTTTTTCGAGGAAAAACTATTTCGTCGTGAGTGACTTTTTTTACAGGGTCTTTGCCTCCATGGTTGTGAGGTACGTGATCTGGGTGATCGATGTGCACGTCTGTGAGAGTTTTTTTTGTATTAGATGTTTCTGTTACTGCATACACGCCAGCAAAGGAAAAACAAAAAAGAAGAATCAGAAAACGTATCATATATGTATACTGTAACATATATAATTATTACTGTCAATTTTCTATTTTTTCTTGAGCAAAAAATGAAGAACAGTCGCAATAGATATCATACAGAGCGAAAATATATGTCCGAGCGTCATCCAATTACCAAAAATATAACCAATTTGGATATCTGGTGTACGGAAAAATTCAACTACAAATCGCATACAACCATATATTGCAACAAACCAGACTCCGATCTGTCCTGGATATACTATTTTCTTCTTTTTCCAGAGGAGAATGGCCAATAAAACTCAACCCTCGAGAAGAGCCTCGAGGAGTGGCGTTGGAAAATAACTCACACCATTGATGTATCGAGCAAGTGGTCAGTTATAGCCCGGTAAACCCATGAGCTCACCATTGATATAATTCCCTAATCTTCCAAAAAAGAGACCAATCGGCACTATCCAGACGAGCTTGTCTGCGACAGTGAGAAATGATTTTTTTATTTTCTGTGCAGCGATATACCAAGCAATGATAACACCGATTGCTCCCCCATGGAATGACATACCCCCTTTCCACGGCATCAATATCTCAAGCGGATGATCAATAAAATATCAGAGATTGTAGAAGACGACGTAACCGAGTCTCCCTCACAAAATAACTCAGAGAACCGTCGCAAAAAAAAGTGTATCTGTATGCTTTTCTGAGAACTGTTTTTGTATAAGCACAAGCGCTATCAAAAAACTCAGTGCGTACATGAGACCATACCAGGTCGGAGCTATGGTTATTCACCAGAATTCAAAGGTAAAAATAGTCATTGCAAGAAGAATAATTTCTCTATACTCTCTCCAGTGTAATCAATTCATTTCAATAAACAAATTATGCGAATACTTATCAAAATCTCAGGAGAAGCACTCTCAAATCATACAGGGAATAATTATGATTTTGGATACCTCGAAAAGATAGCAAAACAAATATGCGACCTCCAAAAAAGTCATCAAATAGCTGTCGTCTGTGGTGGTGGAAATATTTGTCGAGGTGCCGAATTTGCCAAGAATGGTATCTCTCCGACCGTCGGACATGAAGTCGGTATGCTCGCTACGACGATGAACGCTCTCATGCTCGCTGATATCGTCGAAAAGCTCTGAGCTAAAACAACGGTCTATACCGCTCGTGATCTCTCTGGTATTGGTGAAACTTTTGATGCAAAAAAAGTAAAAAATTCTCTCGAAAGTGACCATATCACATTTCTCTCTGGTGGAATAGGACACCCATATTTCTCAACCGATACTGCTTCAGTACTTCGATCTCTCGAGCTCTCCTGCGAGATGATGATCAAGTGTACAAGTGTCGATGGCATCTATTCTGCAGATCCAAAAAAAGAAGCTACAGCTACCAAGCTCCCTCAAGTAACCTATGACGATGTCCTCACGAAAAATCTCCGCATCATGGATCAGGCTTCTATCGCATTGGCACGTGATCATGAACTCAAAATAGGTGTCTGCCACATTGATACACTCCCCTCTCTCTCACACTTATCAGAAGGAACTTTTGAGTGATCAATTATTCAAAAATAATCATAACTCATCTTTAGAATGATAAAAAATCTCCTATCAAGAGGTTTTTGTTGTTATGCGCATGAGGAATACTAGACTATGTGTACTTATTTCCTTACTTTCCTTATGAAAAAAATATTTCTCGGAATGTTAGTACTTTCAGCGTCTGCTTCGACTTTTGCTCAATCGGCAGAAGAAGTCCTCCGTAGTGTCGGTCCTGGTGCGATTATGGCCGCTGGTTTCGGATGATTTATTGCGCTCTTGGGATTACTTCTTTCCTACATCGCTACCTCATACGGTACCTATCTCCTTGCACAAAAATACGCTCCAAAACTTCATCCAGCTTGGTCATGGATTCCTGTAGCTCAGATATACCCTCTTGTAGTTGTTTCTGGCCAATCTCCATGGTGGATTGCTGGTATCCTCTTAGGGCAATTTGTTCCTGTTATTGGCGGACTCGTTGTTCTCGGTTCTATACTGTATGTCTTCTACCATCTCTCAAAACGTGTTGGAGGCGATATAGGCACGATGCTTCTTCTCTTTTTCTTCTCGATTATCATGCTGCCTTACCTCGGTCTCAAGGCTCACAAACGATCTACGACACCTGCATGGGTACTTGGCCTTGGAGCAATCATAGCACTTTTTATAGGCGGCGGACTCACTGCTACGAGTGCTGCTCGAGCTATGGTAGGTCTCGAAAAGCAATACGGAATCATGGATAAAGCTCAAGAAAAAATGATGGAAGAAATTCAAAAAAATCCTGAACTTCAAAAACAAATGCAGGAAGCAAAAGATGCTATGATGCGAATCGAACAAAAGACTGACGTGAATGTCGGCGTACAATAGTCTCTTCTTTTTCTGAAAAATCTCTCCTCGAAAAAGGAGAGATTTTTTTATATTTTCTCTTCCACAAAAGAAAAAATGCATATAATTCAGACAATTATCTCCCCCCTCCTATAACAGCGGTTTTATGTACAACCATTCAGACATCGAATCAAAATGGCAGAAATACTGGTCAGAGCATGATACTTTTGCATGTCTGAATCCAGAACTCGAAAATAGCCATAAGCCAAAATTTTATGCGCTCGATATGTTCCCTTATCCGAGTGGTGCAGGCCTCCACGTCGGTCATCCAAAATGATACACCGCGACAGATATTATAGCGCGCTATAAGCATGCAAAATGATTCCATGTGCTCCATCCTATGGGTTGGGATGCTTTTGGTCTCCCAGCAGAAAACTATGCTATCAAAACAGGTACTCATCCAGCCGTGACGACTGCTGCAAATATTGACCGATTTCGTGAACAGCTGAAGAAATTTGGTTTTGCATTTGATTGGAATCGAGAGATAGACACGACTAATCCTGAATACTACAAATGGTCCCAGTGGATATTTTTGAAGCTCTTTGAAGCAGGCCTTGCCTATGAAAGTGATAAGCCTATCAATTTCTGTCCAAGCTGTAAGACTGGCCTTGCAAACGAAGAAGTCGTCGATGGAAAGTGTGAACGCTGTGGAACCCCTGTCGAGAAAAAGGCTATCCGTCAATGGATACTCGCCATCACAAAATATGCAGACAGACTTCTCTCTGATATTGATCGACTTGATTGGCCAGAAGGTATCAAGGAAATGCAGAGAAACTGGATTGGAAAAAGTGAAGGATGTCAGTTTTATTTCCGTGGTGTAGATTGTCCTGATGTAGAAGTTTTTACGACGAGAATTGATACTGTCTTTAGTGGAGCATTCGTGGTTGTGGCTCCTGATCATCCACGAGTCCAGGAATATATCCATGCTGACCACAAAAAAGAATGCGAAAAATATATCAAAAAAACTGGGGAAGAATCAGATATAGAAAGAACAAAACTGGATAAACAAAAAACAGGAGTCTTTACTGGTTCCTATGTTATCAATCCGTTTAATAATAAAAAACTACCCGTTTGGATTGGTGATTTTGTTTTATGAAATTATGGAACGGGTGCAGTCTTCGGTGACGCTCATGATGAACGTGATTTTGTTTTCGCAAAAAAATACAACTTACCCCTTACTATCTCCATTGTCCCTCGTGACGAAAATAAACGTCAATCTGTTCTCGATTTTGAAGTCTGTTTTACAGATGAAGGCGAGTTAGTAAACTCATGAAAATTTGATGGTCTTACTTCAGCGGAAGCTCGAAAAGTCCTCACTGAAAAAGCAGAAAAAGAAGGATTTGGTAAAAAAGTCGTGAACTACAAACTCCGTGACTGGATATTCTCTCGCCAACGCTATTGGGGTGAACCAATTCCACTGATTCACATAAAGGATGAAGATATACAAGGTTTACCTAAAATACAGACTCCTGATTTTAAAAAAGCATTTCCATTCTTACATGAGTCAAAAACAGGAACTATGGAAAAATGAGGTTCAAAAGATGATTATTTTCCAGAATCAGAGTGAGAATGTTATTTCGTTGAAGATAATCAGTGAATTATTGGTCTCTTCAGAGTAGCTTCTATTAAGTCAAAAAAAGAATTTTCTTGGGAATTTGTTGGTCAACTTACTCATGGTATTTCTGATTGGCTCTTGCCAGATTGGGATCTCCCGCTCAAGCTCCCCGAAGTAGAAAAATATGAACCATCAGGTGATGGACAATCCCCTCTTGCAACCATCTCTGATTGGGTCAATGTGAAGCTCGGAAAAAATCTCACAGGATATCGTGAAACCAATACCATGCCTCAGTGGGCTGGTTCATGTTGGTACTATCTCAGATTTATGGATCCGACAAATTCAAATGCAATTGTTGATCCAGCAGTTGTGAAATACTGGGGAGAGGTCGATAGTTATATCGGTGGTGCAGAGCACGCAGTTCTTCATCTTCTCTATGCTCGTTTCTGGCATAAGTTCCTCTTTGATATCGGTGTGGTACCGAGCGATGAACCATTTTTTAGACTCCGCAATGTAGGACTCATCCTCTGACCTGATGGGAATAAGATGAGTAAATCAAAAGGTAATGTCATCAATCCTGACGATGTTATCTCTGAATACGGTGCAGATACCCTCCGTCTCTATGAGATGAGTATGGCTGATTTTTCTGATGTTGCACCTTGGAATACCAAGGCTATTGTCGGAAGTTACCGACTTCTTGAGAAAATTTATCGACTCTTCACGACTGATACACAAACTCCAGAATACAAATCATGGACAGCGAAAGATGATCTGACGGCTATCAAGATGATGCATAAAACCATCAAAAAGGTTGGTGAAGATATCGAAAATATGAAATTCAATACTGCCATCGCAGCTATCAACATCATGGTCAACGAAGGTATACCTGCCGACCCAGAACATGCTCACGAATGGAAATCAGCACTTATCCGCATTCTCCAACCATTTGCACCACATATGGCAGAAGAATGCTGGTCACTCCTTGGTCATGAGGACTCTATCTACATGGCAGAATGGCCAGAGTATATACCTGCCATGACCATCGATGATGAAGTGCAAATCGCTATACAGATTGGAGGGAAACTCCGAGGCACGTACCCATTTATGCGTGGTGTGACAGCAGAGGAAGTTCGTATGACAGTCGAAAATAAACCAGAAATTGCAAAATGGCTCGAAGGCGTCACTGTTGTCAAAGAAGTTTTTATCCCGAATAAAATTCTTAATATTGTCGTCAAATAATGCTTTTATCTCGAATATCTATCCCAAAAACTTTTACCTTTATTATAGGGAGAACAAGGAATATTTTTGCAGCAAAAGTTCATCAAATAACAAGAGAGATCACTATAAATGAAGCTTCTTTCTATCTTCGTCAAGCAATTGATCTCTGTTACAGGAGTAACGGAGCCAAGATGCCTGATGAGTTTCTAGATTGGATGAAGAATAATGTAAAAATAAATTTTCTCCAACTCCCTCAAGATGTACAAGAAGGGATAACAGGTGTACTATTCCATTCAGCAAAAAAAAAAATTTACTATCCAAAAATTTATTATTAATTTGCCAGCATAAACATGCTCTCGCTCGTCTCTACCCCTATCTGAAATCTCGAAGATATCACTCTCCGTGCTCTTCGTACGCTTCGTGAAGCCGAACTCGTTATCTGTGAAGATACTCGTCATAGTGGTAATCTCCTCAAGCACTTTGAAATCTCCAAACCGCTTCAGAGCTTCCATAGTCATAGCACTCGAGACCAAGCAAAAAAACTCATAGAACGAGCCGTTCATGAAAACGTGGCATATATATCTGATGCCGGGACGCCAGGGATATCAGACCCTGCCTATCTCCTCGTCCAAGAAGCCATAGCGCAATGTGTAAAAATAGAGGTTATTCCTGGTGCATCAGCACTCCTCACGGGACTTATAGGCTCTGGGCTTCATATGCATGATTTTCGTTTTCTTGGTTTTCTCCCGCTCAAAAAAGGTCGACAAACACTCCTCAAATCTCTGAAAGAGAAAGAATATACAGCCATCATCTATGAGTCCCCCCACCGCATAGAAAAAACTCTTTCCGAACTCGCAGATACTTTGTGAGGTGACCATATCGTCTGTCTCGCTCGTGAGCTCACGAAAATTCATGAAACATATCATCGTGATACTCTCGAAAACCTCAAAAAAGAAGCAAAAAAAGGTGTATTTCGATGAGAAATAGTTATCATTTTCTAATATGATTCAGACTCTCATTCCCTACATTATCGGAGCACAGATTTGTATAGGATTGTTTCATGCTGGCATAGGTATAGAGGAGTGGAGAAATGTGGGTATTTATGATTCCCAAACCCTGTTTTTGTTGTGTCTCGGTTTAGGCACATTTATCGTCTACTCACGTCTCAAAAATATCCCCATCGCTGATCGTTCTTTCTCTATCATTTTTCAACATGCTGTTTTTATTGGAACAATAGCTTGGTTTTTTTATGAACCATGGTGACAGTGATGGGAAGTGTTTTTAGTTGTATTTATCTCGATAAATGTGGGTCTTACTATTCTTTCTAGGATTATCGAATCTCAGTTTCATATCTTACTTGGTTGATGAAATTGGGGTATTTCTGATGTTTTTTGGAAGCTCGGATCGCTTCTAACACTCATAAACACGATTACTATTCCTCTGATTTTTATTTTTTCCCATGAAAATCTCTCTTCTGTTTGGCTCTTTTTTGGCATAAACTGGCTCTTTCTCTGGAAAGAAGAATAGTTTATTTGGTATCCTGTCCAGGAAGACTTAAAAAATACCTCTCAGTGGCTTGCAATGGGCAAAAAAGTATGATACGCTGAAAGGGTACATGGAAACTCTCGTCACAAGTCCAGAACCAGTACCAGCGAAGAATCCGCTTCCATACAAGAAAATCCTCTTGTTCTGAGCGGTATTTCTTGCGGCCATTCTCCCTGTTATATTTTTCGTTTCGTCTCTCAAAAGCACTGATGCTGACATCTCTCGTATCGCTCACCTCTCTCTGACAAAAGAAAGAATCGATGATGCCATGCGTAGAGGTATCAACATACCACTCCCGACAAATGCACTTGAGCTCAGCTATGGAGACATCAAAATGGGGTATCAATGACGAGCTGGTAAAGATCTGTTCCTCGCCTTGGGTATCGAATTTCTCAAAGATCCAGAAACGGGCGAGATGTATCACTACTACATCAGACCTGACACCAAAGAATATGAGCTCATAGCTCTCTTGAACGATAGCCAATATGCCAATTACAAGGTCGGAGAAAAACCCGCTTATTCCCTTGGATCATCCCGTGGCCACATGCTCGTCATGAACTCTGGTAAAAATAAAGGAGAGCTCGTGAGCTCTATCCTTAAAAACGCACAAAAGGTCAACCTCGGTGATGCTGCAAAACGTGAACAAATAGGATGGAAGGCTCAAAAGAGCTGTAAAGAAATTCTCGAGAAACAACCGGATTCAACTTCTGGAAAATACGTCGTGGAAATAGGAGAAAAACTCCTCACGGTTTATTGTGATATGAAAACTGCTGGTGGTGGCTGGACACTTTTCTACGCAAACAACTGACATCCATGATCTGAAGTAAAAATGTCCTACCGAGAAATGAGAGATCAGATGGAGACAGCAGCTGCACCACAACTCCACGAATACGATAATCCAAATCTTGCTGGACTCATCAATTACAATTATTTCACCAATATGTGAGCTCGTGAAATACTCGCTCGCAATAGAACTGGAGATCCAACAAAATGGGTCAAATTTCTCTTTTCAACTCCAGAAACGCTTAACTGGGCTCTCTGAGATCGTGTTTTAGGAAAAACAAATAAGGGATGTACTGATATCCCTGGAGATGGTACGTGGAGCATCGTCAATCAGGATGGGAAGATACGATACGACGATCTCTCAGCTATTATGACAAATAAGGGTACAAGCTGGTGAGTGAGTCATGAAAACCACTGGTGTAATGACTTTATCGGTAACGCAAATCCTCATATCGGATTTTATTCAGCCAATGATAACCAAGATGGTGGACGTACAAGAGGAACTGACGGTGTTGGTGGTGCTTGAGGTGGTGAAAATGAATATCGTTATTTTATTCGATAAGATATGATCAAGAAAATACTTCTCATCGGATGGTTCTTGATTGTAGCAGTACTCGTTTTAAATGTTTTGAACAATCAAGGCATGCCTCTTGGGTTTGACCACGGCCCTTACAAGTACTTTATTTGACTCTATGAAAGCCATAATGGCCGGATGCCTGAACTCTCACATACTCTTCAGAGTCAATTTGAACCTTTCTCAGGGGCATTCTTTTTTTACTTAAAAACAGCAGTATCAGATCATTTTCTGTTTACCTGGCTCTATCTCGGTGCACATATTTTTATAAGCATTCTTTTCTTTGTGCTCTGAAAAAATAATAGGAAATATTCTCTCTGATGACTCATAGGATGACTCCTTTTTCTGATTTCAAGTGTTCAGTATGGTAACTATGCAGGAGCTTTATGAAAACAGATTTTTGCAACCATTTTTCTCCTTCTCAGCATGCGTTATCATAAGAAAATATTTTTACAGAGTATCTTCCTCCTCGCATGTATAGCTCTGCATAGACTCACAGGGTTTGTGGCGATACTTTTTTCCCTTTTTACACTATTGTCATCAAAAAAAAATATTTCCTCTACCAACAAGGCAGCTTTTGTAAGTGTTATCTGTCTTGCAATCATAACCTATATTCCCACTTTTAGATCACAGGTATTACCCTATCTCGTGTCTCTCACGAGTCATATAAACGAACATATTTTTATACAGGGGAGATACGGAGCTGGTTTTTCAGGAAAAAATTTCTGGTTTCTCGAGATTCCACTCATTCTCATCATATTCCTCTGAATAGCTCAAGCACACAAAAAAAACTACAAATCCCTCGTTAAGAATCCCTACATTCTGACCTTTGGTGTAGTGGCTTTTCTTGTGATATTTCGAGGTATAGCACATTCGCGTTTTCAGAGTTTTTTTGATCTCTTTTTGTTGCTCATATTCACACAGTATGCCTCTGTATATGTTTGAAAAAAATGGATATATACATTGCTCGTTATACAGATGATACTTTGGGCCTGAATTTTTGCTCATGATCACACATCTCCTATAGACTCTCAAGAGAGTGATATAATTAAGGGTATTGTGGAAAATATGCCTGACAATGCTCAACTCTTTTCTCTCTCTTCTGAATATAGAGCTCTGATGACAGGATACGGACACAGAGATTTCCGAGATGAAGAGAGAAAATACCTCTCAATAAAAACAAAGAATGAGAGAATACAGCTCTCAAAAGATAAGCAATTCTTATGTGAAAAATTATGAAACGTAGAAAATGAAGTTTTTCTCTATAGAGGGGCAAAAGAAAAAGTACTTTCTCCGGTCGATAATCCTTGTTTACGTGTTATAAAAAGATGGAGCAACGGAGCTCAATTCATGCACTATTTCAAGAAATAAGCGAGAATACCAGCACCTACAATACTTGCTGTCTCAAGTCGCAAAACTCGATTGTTAAAAGTCCATAAATGACATTTTTGTTTCTGAAAAAATGTTATTTCATTTTCTGACCAACCACCTTCTGGACCAATCCAGAGAGCATATTTTTGAGATTTTTTGTCTATTTCAAGGGTCTTTTTGTGTCTAGGGTATCCTACTATATGCTGTATATCTTGGCCTTTTTCGAGATAAATATGTTTGACACCTTCTTTCGAGAAATTGATAATTAATGGCACATTCCCTCATGATTGCTCGAGCGCTTCTTGCGCAATAGCAGCCAGTCTAGCATTTTTCCCTGCTGTTATCTCATGCATTTGCGAACGATCTGAAGAGAAAAAAACAAGTTGGTGAACACCAATTTCCACCATTTTCTGAACTATAGTCTCCATAGTTGCTATCTTATTTGGGAAAGCCTGAAAAACAGTAATTTGGTTTTTCTGATTTTGGTTATCATCACTGCTTCGGTGTATTTCCTTTTGTTCTAAATTAATGTGTTTCTTTGAAATATCAATAACTTCGTACACCCTATCATCTCCATATGCCTCAAAAAATATAAATCTATCCCCTTTTTTTGCTCGAAAAACATTCAGAATTTGATGAAATAATGCTCCTTCTTGAAGAGTGAGTGTTTCTGTGAGTGAACTAGGTGAGAAAAATCGATGCATAAAAATCCCGCTCATCATGAGCGGGATTATGATTCTGTCAAGATTTTTTGACTATTGAGCTACTACAGCAGATTTGATTTCGAGAAGCTCGATTTCGAAATTGAGAGCCTTGCCAGCAAGAGGATGAGGGTTTTTCACTTTGAGAGTGATTTCTTTATCTGTCTTAGAGATAACTTCTTGTTTAGGCTTAATCTCTACATCGACATTTTTATCTGTGATTTTTTTAACAGTTATCTGACTTCCATCCTGAGCTGTTGTAGTCATACCGACAGTGATTTTCTTTCCATAGAATGGAGCTTTTGGATCATTGATAGAGATAACTGCTTCTGTACCAGAAACTGAGAGTATTTTGAGACTTGCCTCTCCTATTTTTTTCTCAGTACCGACTTCGAGTGATCCGAAGAGTTGTTGAGCTTGGTCTTTTGGTATCTTTTGCTCGAGGTTTCCTGTGAGAGCATTTGCTGGAACTGTCTGAGTAACTACTTCTTTATAATCCTCGATAGATTTTGTCTGTTCTATATATTCCTCACCATATGCGTCTTTTGGCTCGAGACGAATTTTTTTCTTTTCACCTACTTTCATACTGATGACAGCATCTTCGAAACCTTTGATCATGCTGCCACGACCAATGACAAACTCAAGAGGAGTTCTTCCTTCTTTTCGAGAAGAGTCAAATTCTGTACCGTCATCATGTGTTCCTACATAATGTACAGCGACAGTGTCTCCATCTTGTGGAGTTGAAGGTGCCTTTTTACCAAAAAATGGAATTGAACAGCTGGCCAAGAGTATTGACGCGAAAAGAATTGAGAAAATTTTCTTCATAGAAGATAAAAAATAATAAAGTGCTTGTATTATATATATTTTCCAGGTTACCAAAAAGAGTTTGCTTGATTTTTTGAGAAGAGTTTTCTGATTTTTTATCTAGCGCTTTACAACGACTATTTCTCTTCACACAGATTGTCCTGGCCGAGCATGAACCATATATCTTTTTCATGATGTGCACAGTGGATCAATATGCCATTCTTTTGATAACTGTTGGATTTCTGGCATATAGACTGTTTCGCGTCCGATATTCCAAAATGGTAAACAAAAAACCATGCTTTTAATATCGATATTTTTGTATCCAGAATCAAGGAAAGATTGATAGAGTTGTGTGAGTTTTTTTCTTTCTTGAAGAGCTGCTTCTTGCGTTAGCGTAGCTTGTGTAAAATTTCGACCAAGCATACCCTCTGTTACAACGATAGCTGTTTGACCTAAATCGTATGTATTAAGCTTTGTCGCATCAAGAGGAAATATTTTAATATTTTCTTTTTGATATTGCGGTTGTTTTTCTATATTTTTTTGAGTGGTCGTTACCATAGATAGCTCCAAATCCGATCCTCTCAAAGTACTATGTCATGCATGGAGCGCTTCTATAAGAGTTGTTCCGAGGCCACAAAATGGATCCCAAACAAGGGTATCGCACTCCCCTTTTGTGCCTAAATTGATCATAATTTGTGCGATTT
This sequence comes from uncultured Candidatus Peribacteria bacterium, assembly GCA_964603225.1. Classification (GTDB taxonomy): domain Bacteria; phylum Patescibacteriota; class Gracilibacteria; order BD1-5; family JAGOOR01; genus JAGOOR01. The sequence continues at coordinate 11,901 of CAZRUI010000005.1, forward strand.
TAGGTGGCATCATCCCGACTGTCATCGATCTATCACGATTCATATCACGATCAGAGTAACTCTCTATATCCTGAATCCATACAGTTTGAGCAATAGTAAAATGATTTTTATCAGCAAAAATAATAAATTCTACCCCCTGCTCAATGAGCTTTTCATGAATGGTTGTAGCATTTTTTATTCGCCCTTGTTCGTGTTGTACAACACGTATAGAATTTCCTTTTGCTCGTAGGGCATCTTTTACCTTGAATACGAGGTTACTCAAAGAAGGAACAAAAGAGTCAATTCCTATTCTCAACTTTTTTTCTGGTTGTACCCTCTCCCCTGTTTTTTCTACCAAGAAATTCAGAATGTCAGATTTATTTAATCATTCTGTAAGTATTTTTCCTATTTTTATGGTTCATCCGAGTCATTTTTTATGAACCTCTATATTCTCTTCTTCCGCTTCCACATAAGCAAAATCTCACCTCTGCTCTACAGAGTGAAATATACTTTTGAGTTCAGCAAGAGAAAGTGCTGGCTCACGTCAGAGAAGAAAAGCGTATTTTGACATGGGTGCATATTAGAGATTCTGTGAAATATTACAAAAAAATCCTCCCGGAAGGGAGGATTTTTCATCAAAAAATCGATTAGATAGACTCTTTGAAAGTCTTACCAGCTTTGAAAGATGGAGATTTGCTAGCAGCAATCTTGATCTTCTGCTTAGGATTCTGTGGATTAACACCCATGCGAGCCTTGCGGTTAGCAACACGGAATGTACCGAAACCAGTAATACCTACAGTGTCACCCTTTTTGAGGGCTTTTGTAACGACGTCGATGAACGCCTTGAGAGACTTCGCAGCAGCATCCTGAGAGAGGCCTGCAGCAGTAGCGATAGCCTTGATAAGGTCCTGTTTTTTCATAGAAAAATGGGTTAAGAAATACAAGGACATGGCTAGACTATCGATACAAAAACAAAATGCAAGCTCCTGGAGCCGATTTTGAAGGCAAAATAGCATTTTTATACTTTACAAAAACAGCAAAAATGTTTAAAAATACAGAAAATAGGGCTCAAAAGTTGAAAAGAGGGGCAAAAAATGGTAATTTAAGAAGGAAATATGCCAACTACTCACACCACTCTCCTCGAAATGCTCTCTCGTCCAGTAACGGGTGATGCTTCTGAAATACTGGATTCTCATGGGAAGGTAACCCAAACCGTAATTCCTGGGAATACCATGAAATCTCTCGGAGGTAATACCAATATTGATATCGGAAATGCAACTCCTGAGGAAATCAAAACTGGTGAACGTATCTATCATGAAGCTCTCGCTTATATCAAAGATGCTATTGCTCCTGCTATGGTCAAGGTGAGTCCCCACGATATACAGGTTAACGATACTTTCTGTAAAACACTGTTTACGTACGCGTATCCTGATTTTCTCGAAGGAAACTGGCTCTCTCCTCTCATCAATTGGGATAGCAAGTTCGATGTTTCGATGTTTATATATCCGACAGATGCTCAACAAGTCATGAAATATCTCCGTAAACGTCTCACGGAACTCCAATCAGAAAAATATCTCAATCAAGAACGTGGTCTCACAACCAATCCTTATACAGATGCTCAATTACAAGATGTAGAAGAACTCCGTACACTTCTCACACGTGGTTCTGAGAAATATTTTCACTTCTCTATATATATAACTCTCTATGCGGAGGATGGTGACAAGCTCACTAAAATGACCAATGACATACAAAATATGCTCCATGGCCGAAATATTCTCACAAAACCCGCACTTCTCAGAGCTGAACAGGGCTTTACTGCAACAGCACCATTTTGTCGCGATGAGGTATCAGTCTATAGAAATATCTCAACTCGTGGTCTCTCGACGACATTTCCATTTACTTCTGCAACACTCTCTCAGGATGATGGAGTCCTCTATGGTATCAATACGCATAATAACTCTCTCATCATCTACGATCGTTTCCGAACAGAAAATGCAAACATGGTTGTCCTTGCGAAGTCATGAGGCGGTAAATCTTTTGCAGTAAAACTCGAAATACTCCGTAGTCTCATGCTCGGTCATGATGTCATCGTCATCGATCCAGAAAACGAATACAAGGCTCTCGTCAATACAGTTGGCGGTAGTTACCTCAATGTCAGCATCAACGCGACTCAACGCATCAATCCATTTGACCTGCCACTTCCATTCAAAGACTACGAAAGTCATCCTGGCGACCTCCTCCGTGGTGGTATCATCAGTTTGATTGGTCTCTTCAAGCTCATGCTCGGTACTATGAGTCCACAGGAAGAAGCTCTCCTGGAAAAAGCTATTGTCACAACCTATAGTCTCAAGGGTATCACATTCGAAGATGATGATATTACCGGAAAAGAAGTACCTGTCATGTCCGATCTCCTCTCAGTGGTAGAAACTATGGAAGGTGCTCAGGGTGTCGCACAACGACTCGAGAAATACGTCAGTGGTGTCTTCGGGGGGCTCTTCACACAACCAACTAATGTCACACTCGGTGAAGGTCTTCAGGTGTACTCTGTTCGTGATCTCGATGAGCAGCTCCGTCCTATTGCCATGTATATCATTCTCTCCTACATCTGGAACGTCGTTCGTTCATCAAATCGTAAACGTATGCTCGTCGTGGATGAAGCCTGGAATATCATGCAATACAAGGATAGTGGAAGCTTTCTCCATGGTCTCGTCAAACGTGCTCGCAAATACCACCTCGGTGTCACTACTATCACACAAGATGTCGAAGACTTCGTAAATAGTGAACACGGTAAAGCTATCGTCACCAACTCGTCACTCCAACTCCTCATGAAGCAGTCTCCAGCCTCTATTGATGCGATGCAAAACGTCTTTAAGCTCACAGATCAAGAAAAATACATCCTCCTCAATGCTCCTGTCGGACAAGGACTCTTCTTTGCCGGTACAGAACACGTCGGCATCCAGATTCTCGCAAGTTACTTTGAGGAAAAGGTTATTACAACAGGTTTATAATTTCGAGCTTTTCCACCTCTCTGGTTCAAATGGTTGTCCAATAACTATTTGGGGATGCAGATTATTTTCTCGAAGAAATCTCGTTAATCTCTCATCATTAAAAGATTTTTGATCATATCCAAAAAAGAGAATATCAGGATTTTTCTCAAGGAGTATCTGATAATGATGGGTAGTGGATCAGAGTAGTACTTCATCTGCCAATCAACTTTTTATGATATTCTGAACTCGTATATCCTGTGTTTCTCGTGGTTTTTTTCATTTTATCTTCTGAACTGTACAATCGAGAGCGACTATAACTAGGAGTCTGTCTCCGAGTTTACGAGCCTCCGACAGATAAAACCTGTGACCAGGATGAAACACGTCAAAAGTTCCAAACGTCATCACTACTTTTTTCTTCATAGAAAATCTCTATTTTTTATGAGAGATATCCATGCCTGCATGAGATTTCTTTCATTCCTTTTGATACTCAGCGTCGAGTCGGAGAAACTCAGTTTCAAATACTTGTTCAAAAAGGGTTTTCTGAGGTCTCAAGAGGAGGTATATAAATATGCCAAGTGGCGTCAAAAAAAGCACGAGAAGAATACTAAAGACCTGAAAAACTATTGAATGTGTCCTATTGGTAATATCGCGAACAACCCAGACAACCAAACAAAACCATACTATAAAGAAATAGATAACAACGCTACGAAAAATAACATCTGGATTTATCCACGAAAGAATTGTTGAGATATTCATATAGACTCGATTATAGATAAAAGTAACCGAAGGCAACTTGATACCCTCTTTACAGTATCATTTTTTTACTACAATGAGATTTCAATGAAGTGACCACATCACAACATTGCAGAAAAATGACACAACATATCTTTTTCTGTTTCCTCTGTTTCTCCAATCCCCTGTTCAGGGGATTTTTTTTAACTTTTTTTTATGAGACAATCTCCAGATATAACATCAATAGAAATGCCAGAAGACTCACTCGGTAATATTCCATGAGAGTATGCGTCTCTGAGAAAGAAATTATTGGATATAGGATATTTGGTGTTACCTCATCCTAATATGGGATTTGGAACTTTGGAAGATGAGGAAAAAGCAATCCGGACATTAGAATGAATAAGAAATCGTGCAATGAATATTCTTTAGACATTTTATTTTAATTGTTCTTTCCTCCATTTCTCTATCTTTTTATGATCTCCAGAGAGTAATACCTCAGGCACTTTATATCACATAAAATCAGCTGGTCGTGTATATTGAGGGTATTCTGGTTTTCATTCAAGAGCCTCCGAAAAGGATTCTTCATGGAGAGATTGCTGGTTTCAGACCACTCCAGGTATTAGGCGAACGATAGCATCGAGTAAAACCATCGTCGCAATCTCACCACTACTGACCACAAAATCTCCGATGGAATATTGCTCAAATGTAAACATCTCAAATACTCGATGATCAACTCACTCATAGTGGCCACAGAGAATTAAAAATTCCTCATCTTTCATTTTTTCTGCAATCTCTTCTATTTTTGCTTGTTTTAATCGCTCTCATCGTGGTCAGAGATAGATTTTTACCATCTTATTTTCCGGATCAATACTCGTTATAGCTCGATACATAGGCTCTATTTCAATCAGCGCACCTGCTCCCCCACCATAGGGTTTATCGTCTACTCTATGCTGTGCTTGGAGAGAATAGTCTCCGAGATTATAAAAAATCGGCTCAAAAAGACCTCTTTCTCGAGCAATACGCATAATACTCGAATCAAAATACGAGGTAAATGCGTCAGTAAAATTGGTAATAATATGGACCTTCATGGTTCTATTTTACAAGAAAATAGAAAATCACATAACTGTTTAGATATAAGTATCTAATCTATTATTCCATCCAGCTATCCACCTACGACTATCTGGTCGAGAAGCAAGAAGTCTACTCGCCGTGTCTCGAAATTTTACTGCAGCATCAAAAGAATCACTCGGCATAGGCATTGACTCTAATACGTGTTTTAATCAATAACCACTATCACCTAATCATTCTCACTTGAAATTAATATAGTCCATCAAAATATATGGTCACTTTGTTCCTTGGGCTATGAGATTAAATTTCGCCAAATTACTGCCTGTAAGTTTTGATTTCATAGAATCCAATCTCTGGGTTTTTATAAAATCAAATCCTGCTCTTTTTACATCGTTTCTCGAGAGAAAATTTGTTATCGCAGAGTATTTTGGATCACTCTGCATGCTTGAGAGACCATTCCAATTTCGAGGTGGATTAGGGTTTTTCAGAAAACTTAACTCCTCAGGAACAGATATTCATTTATTTTGCGTAATGTAGTTAATCATGTCATGAAAACTATTCCCATGCCCTGTATTCGTTCACCAAATAAAATGAGCAAAACCCATGCTTGGGAAGCTCTCACCATTATTCCAAGTTGCATATCATTCTGCTCCACTATTGCCACTCTCATTTTGCTTTATACGACTAATAAGTGAATCAACATCGGATCCTGAACCGATAGAATTAGGTGGGGTATTAGGGGTTGCTCTAGATGCTACATTAACAGATCATGATGATGATCCGCCCCCTACTCACTGAATTCTCAAAACTCGCTTTTCTCCAGCAGCAGTATTTTCTCATAGTGTATATGTTTCTATTTTTGGTGGCTTACCATAGTTTGGATAGCTCACTACCTGAACACGTCATGCACTGTCAGGTGTTCCGAGCGCGATAACACTATGGGTCTTTCCTCCATTATTACCGTGATCGACAATCAGATGCTGTCCTTCTCTTATATTTGCTATCTGTTCTTTTGGTGCATGAGTACCTCCTATTCCTGTTCCTCATGATATTTTCGTAACGCCATTGTAGTATGTCTTAGCATCATACACCCTTTTTCCTGTGACTTCTTGGTAAATCTTATTCACCCAATCTGTACAATGCACTGCTCCATGAATATCTCCCGCCTTCTGCCATTCGAGAGCTTTTTTGGTAATATCAGTACTTGCGATAGCTTCTTGTGCACTTGATAATTGAGGATTTGGACTCGAGGATTCCTTTCTTTGTTCGAAACCTCTGAATTCTCTTGCATTCGATATTTTTTCTTCACGTATAGTAACTGCATTACCCTGATTACCTCAGAGAAGACCATACGTTCATTTTGCCTTATCAACCCAGGCAACAAATCCGATATGATAACCAGATGCCCCATATCATTTAACAAGGGCTACATCTCCCGGCATAACATCTTCTTTTGCAACATGTTTCCCCATCTTACGACCATCAGCTGCCCAAGCAGTTTTCCCTGTACCAATCTGAGCATCTGTATATCCCATATCTTTTCTGAGAACATGTTGTACAAATGACATACACCAAGCCGTTCATGGTCCAGCATTGAGACCTCCTGACTGATGCATCTGGCTTATGAGATCACCATCTTTAGATTCAGATACTCAGACATATTTTTGAGCAGCGCCAATAATATCAGATCCATGAGCATTTTCTATATAATTCCCCTGATGAGGAGCCGATGAAACTGTTCATCCTTCTCCTGGGTATCCACTCGCCTCTCCTTTTGCCATACCAGTTTCATGGAGATACCGTCTCCAGAAATCACCTACCTCACCTCAGAACAAAGCACCTATTGGGGCAAATAAGTCTGCCAGAAAGCGAACAAATGGCGAGAGATTGCCACGAGAAATCTGTCACATAACTTTTTTCGCTACACCATTACTTACACCCGTATTAGAAGATATAGCTGTTTCGATAGATTCCTGATATTTCTGAGCTGCTGCCGTATCTCCAGGCTCTGGAAGAGGCATCTGTGATACTTCATCTTCCAGGAGCTGCATGAGTACATCTCGAGTATGCTCGAGTTCATGACCATCTCACAAGAGAAACTTCTCAGAGAAAAGAAGATCAGTATACGATCACCCCAGGACATCCTTTAATTTTTTGAAGTGTTCCAAATCAACAAGTCCTTTATTTGGTTTACTAATATCTAAGTATTCATCGACATTCTGCGAGATAATCTGAGAAAGAACCTTGCCGAGTTTGCTATCTGCACTAATTCATGATAACAAAAATCAGTCTTCTTTGATAGATTTAATTGTCTCTGCGAGAATACTCGGATCATTTTTTACTTGCTCGAAAAATTTCTGCTGATCAAAAACACCATTTTCATCAGCAAAAGCACTATTTTCTCAAACAGGATACAGCTGAGAAGTATTTTTTATGAAATCTTGAATCCCCGGATATTTTTTCTCGAGATCAGCAGGAGCAATATTTTTTGAATTTGATAATATCTGCAAATATTCTTTTGCCTTATGTTGTTGTACCATCTGGAGCTGCTCTGGTGTGAGATGTGCAATATCCACCTTCCCTATCAGTCAGAGAGAGCTCAATGCTGCTTTCTTATCTTCTTCTGTAATTTTTGTGGCATCTACTCAGCGAGAAAGTGCATTTGCATGAATCATTTTCTTTTCCTCGTCGGTTAACTGAGAAAAATCAAATTCTTTTAGGGCTGTATCTATCTCTTGTTCATGCTTGAGTCGGAGATTCTCCATGATGGCTTTTTCTTCTTCTTGTTTCTTTTTATCGAGTTCTAATTCTTCTTTGCTTTTTACTGGATTCGATCATGCATTTGGTCGATTTACCTTCACTGCATTATCAGGAGCTTTTTGGCCTGGGAGCAGATTGTAAGTGACATTTGGAGCTCATGGCACATCTGATTTCACTTCATATGTTGCCGGAGCATCAAATGGTGGCTCTGCCTTGATATCTGCCTCTGCTGAACCAGTATCAGATTTTTTTTCTGATAATTCTTGCTGTTTTGATTCCCTTTCTTTACGGGCTTTATCAAACTGTTTTTTTGCTTCTTTGTATGTATCAATAGCTGCTTTGGTGGCCTCTGGAGATGATTCTCCAGCTGGTAAAACAACTCGTCTTTCCTGCGGAGCTGATTTTGGAGCTGATTTTGCAGGGTCTAACGGCGTGGTATCTTTTTTGACTTCAGTCATACTTTCATGCTACCCTATCCCACTTAGAAATGCAAATAATTTGCAAAAAAAGGAAAGTTCGCGAATATAGCCTCAATATTTTCTCTTTTTTGCTTATGAATCTCGGTATTGTCGGACTTCCAAATGTCGGAAAATCTACCCTCTTTAACGCCCTCACGAAAAGTTACGCTGCAGAAGCGGCAAATTTCCCATTTTGTACCATCGAACCAAATACTGGTATCGTCAATGTCCAGGACGAAAGGCTCCAAGCCCTCGCAAAAACAATAAACTCTGCAAAAATCGTTCCTGCAGCCGTCGAATTCGTCGATATTGCTGGTATCGTCCGTGGTGCCAGTAATGGCGAAGGCCTCGGAAATAAATTTCTCGCGAATATCCGTGAAGTCGATGCTATTCTCCAGGTTGTTCGTGTTTTCGAAGATGGCGATGTCCATCATGTGGATGGAAGCGTAGACCCAAAACGTGATATCGAGATTATCAATGCTGAACTCATTATCGCAGACCTCGAAACTCTTACAAAAAGAAAGGATGGGGATGTGGCAAAAAAGGCTCGTAGTGGTGATAAAGATGCCATTAAACTTCTTGCAATATATGAAAAAATTCACGAAGCCCTCAATCAAGGAAAACTCGCTATTCAAGTCGAACTAACAGATGATGAAAAAAAGCTCGCAAATGACCTCCATCTTCTCACCATGAAACCTTTTATCTACGCTGCAAATCTGAATGAATCTGACCTCAAAATGGATGAAAAAACTCTCAGAGAAAAAATAGGTATGACGGATCCAAAAATTCCGGTTGTTCCTATTTGTGCAAAAATTGAGATGGAAATGATGGAATTTAGCCCAGAAGATAGAGCTATGTTCCTCGCTGATCTCGGGCTCACAAAAAACCCTGTCGATGAACTCATCAAAACCTGTTTTTCAACTCTTGGACTTCAGTATTTCTTCACTGTCGGTGAAGTTGAGGCACGTGCATGGACTATTCATAAAGGAGATAGAGCTCCTCAGGCGGCAGGCAAGATCCATTCAGATTTTGAAAATAAATTTATCAAAGCAGAAACAGCAAATTGGAAAGATATCGTCGATAACGGTGGCTGGGCTGGTGCTCGAGAAAAAGGCCTTGTCCGTATGGAAGGCAAAGACTACGTGATGCAGGATGGAGATACTGTGGTGTTTAAATTTGGTGGGTAAAACTTCTACACATCCCGAATAAATTCTCCTGTCTGAATATCCCAGAGTTTTTTATAGTGTCCTGATTGTTTTTTAATGAGTTCGAGGTGAGTACCTTCTTCAACAATTTTTCCTTTTTCCATCACGATAATCCTGTCCATCTGCATAATAGTCGAGAGACGATGAGCAATGACGATAGTAGTCCGTCATTGTATAATCTCATGGAGACTCTCTTGAATAAATTTTTCACTCACAGAATCAAGTGCAGAAGTAGCCTCATCCATCACGAGTATCTGTTTATCAGCTAGTATGGCTCTCGCAAGAGCTATACGCTGTCTCTCTCCTCCTGAGAGCTTCACACCTCTCTCCCCTACCAATGTATCATATCCGTTTGGTAAGTCCTGAATAAAATCATGCGCAAATGCATGTTTTGCTGCTTCTTGAATGTCTTTTTTTGTCGCATTTTCTCGTCCATAGGCGATATTTTCTCCGACACTTCTGTGAAATAATGCTGGATCCTGAGGTACCATACTCAGAGAACTGCGGAGAGACTCTTGCTGTACCTCTGCTATATTTTGTCCATCTATTGTTATGCTTCAATTTTGCACATCGTAGAGCCGGAAGAGGAGTTTCAGAACAGTTGTTTTCCCTGAGCCAGAAACACCAACGAGAGCTATTTTTTCTCCGGGTTGTATATGGAGCGAGAAATCTTTTAACACTGATTCCCCTTGTTCGTGGTAGGTAAAGGAGACATGGTTAAACTGTATATCTCATTTTTGTATGCTGAGTGGACGTGCATTTTTTTTATCACGGACATCGCTATGTACCTCGAGCAGGTTGATGGCCTCTACCATGTCAGAACTCTGACGATAAATGCTTCGAAATACAAAATTCACCTCGACTGCCTGATCGAGAAAAAGCGTCATATAAACAAGAACGAGAGTACATGTTCCTGCCGTTATTGTGCCATCTGACCAGAGATAAATAAGTCCTGAAATAGATACTATTTGGAGTATGAGAATAAAGGCAGTTGTTGTGAAAAATATACGGTACTCTTGCCACCACATTTTTCTCTGGAGCACTGTCCAATCAGAAACAACTTGTTTAAAAGTGTTCATTTCTCGCGCCTGAGTACCAAAGGTTAAGACCGTAAAAGCATTCGTAAAAACATCTGAAATTTGTCATGATATACGAGTAGAAGCCTCACTAACACTCGCATTGAGTTCAAAATTATTTCTCCAGAGTTTTCATTTTATGAGCACAAGCAAGACCATCCAAATGGTTATAAAAATACCCAAAATTGGTTTCTGAAGCCAGAGAACAATAATCATGATAATCGCATGAAATGAGACACGCAAAACCTGAAAAATAATCGTATCGAGGAATTGCCACGCTGTATCTGCCAGTCTAGAAATAATACGTACAATAGATCCTCCTGGCTGCCCACTAAAAAACTGGTGCGATTGCCCTAATATATGATGAAATGCATCATGATACATTCTCTTCGCTATAGCTGACTCAAGCGGTATGAGCCAATATTCAAGAGTTTTCCAACATACCTGGGTAAAGATAATCATCGAAAAAAATATTCCCGCTGTCTTCCAGAGATCATACAGAACATTTGGATGTGCTTGTCCTTGTGAAATGAGATCTATAAATTGTTTATACGAAAGAGGTACAAGCGGACTCACAATAAAAGCCCCGAGCATTGGCAAAACAACAAATAAAAGTTCTTTTTTTTCGAGTTTGATATATTTCCAGAGAAAGAAGAGGATTTTTTTCATAGTTCCGAGTATATGAAAAATATTTAAAAAACCTCCTCAAAATGAGGAGGTTCTCCTAAAGCAACATGAGTATTACTTGATTTCACAAGTAGCACCAGCTTCCTTGAATTTAGCAACGATTTCGTCAGCTTCTTTCTTCTCGATGTTTTCTTTGATGTTTCCGCCAGATTCAGAGAGAGTCTTCGCTTCTCCAAGACCGAGACCAGTGTATTCACGAACGAGTTTGATGACACCAATTTTGTTAGCACCAGCATCCTTGAGAACAACTGAGACTGTTCCGCCTTCTTCCTCGGCAGCACCAGCAGCAGCACCAGCAGCAGCTACAGGAGCAGCAGCTGAGACACCAAATTTTTCTTCCATAGCTTCGACGAGCTCAGCGAGTTCGACGATTGTGAGTTTCTCGACGAGGTCGAGTACTTTTTGTGCGTGATCTGACATAAAATTAAAATAAAAGGATAAATATTACGCTGCAGCAGCGAGATCGCCAACTGTAGACTTGTTTGTCTCTGTCATTTTTTGCTTCGCGCCGTCAAAGAATCGAGCGAGAGAGCTCACAGGTGATAAGAGAGAACCCATGAATTTCGCAAGCAATACATCCCGAGATGGGAGTGATGCAAGCTTTTTAGTTGTCTGAGCATCCTGGAGAGAACCATCGAGGTATGAACCCGTGAAAACGAGCTTATCAGACCCTTCGAATTCTTTCGCAAGTGTATTTACCACAGAGAGAGGAGCCACCGCATCATCGAAAGCCATGAGAATGGCAACTTGACCAGGAAGCATATCTTCTGGGATATCTACACCCTTGATTTCCTTGGCAGCGATTTGGATGAGCGTCTTTTTAGCGACAGTCATCTTACCACTGACAGGGAGGAGTCCTCGGCGAACCTTGCTCACCTCAGCAACAGTAATACGATTACTCTGTACAAGAGCAAACGACTTAGCGCGAGTGAGATCAGCCTTGAGTTCAGCGAGAGTCTCAGACTTTTTTGTTTTTGACACAGTCATATGACAAAAAAGATAAGAAATAAAATTGTCGAAGTACAAAAAAATACGCGGAAGAGGCGTATTTAACTTATTTTAACATAAGAAAAGAGTTTGCCTCGGTAGGTCTTGTATGATTGATTACAATCAATGCCTACTGTCTTCGACTTGTCTATAATATCTATATATCAAAGATTTGCAAATCTTTTTAAACTATGATTATATGATAGTATGAAAACAAAAATACTTGTAGGTCTCGTGCTCATTACTTCACTATTGAGCTTTACTTTTGCGAGCCATACTCCTATGCATTCTGAAGAAGATGAGCAGGGTTGTACTGACTCAAGCGCGTCAAATTATAATCCAAGTGCTTCTTCGGATGATGGAAGCTGTGAGTATGATGAATATGGTTGTACCGATTCAACTGCATCAAACTACAATGCAAATGCAACTGTAGATGATGGAAGCTGTGAGTATGATGAATATGGTTGTACCGATTCAACTGCATCAAACTACAATGCAAATGCAACTGTAGATGATGGAAGCTGTGATTATGGGACTTGTGGCGATG
>CAZRUI010000005.1:24486-30527 GCA_964603225.1 uncultured Candidatus Peribacteria bacterium
AATGCAAATGCAACTGTAGATGATGGAAGCTGTGATTATGGGACTTGTGGCGATGGAACTTGTGATTTAAATACAAAACGATGTAGCTGTGCGGCTGACTGTGGTGATGGCGGATCAGTATGTAGAGAAAAACCCCCCGTAACCTACAAATACTGTGGTGATCAGAAAGCTCTCAACGATATGACCCAAGGACAATGTAGAGCTCAAAATAATGCACGTCCACAAGATCCGTGTGTTCGAGATGATAATCTCTGTAGATATCCAGAACCTCCAACTAATACTACAACAGCTTGAACAACAGGCATTCTTGCAACTCTCTGTACGCGACAAAGTTCTCGAGCTTCACTGTATTTTGATACAATGCCAGATTTGAGTACACCTTCTAAAATAACAATTTTTAATAACACAAATCCTGGTATCTGTACAAATGGATGAGTCGCTTCTGCTCCTTTTGTTTTTAATGAAGCAAATCAGACATTTCGAATAACTTGTATTAATGCTGTAAGCGTAGATACAGACCCTACTCGCTGTACCTATTCTGTCTCTGGTGATGCTATTGATGGTGGTCTCACAACTCTCACTACTTTAACCGCCCCTATTACAACATGAGGTACGCTAAATACATTAAATACCTTTAATACACTCAATGATGGTATAAATGGCACTCTCAACTCTCTGAATACACTCAATTCTCTGAATACACTCAATGATGGTATAAATGGCACTCTCAACTCACTTAATACACTTAATGGTGGCACTATCAGTAGTGGAACTCTAACAACTCTCAATGGTCTGAATACGTTTGAAAGCGGTTTCAGGGGCACTCTGAATTCCCTCAATACACTTGATGGTGGTATAAATGGTAGTCTGAATTCTCTCAATACACTCAATTCCCTCAATACACTTGATGGTGGTATAAATGGTAGTCTGAATTCTCTCAATACACTCAATGGTGGAGTAAATACGAATAGTGGCACAGGCAGTGGTTCATACTCTATTTCATGATCAGTTATTGGTGACAACACTGATATTGCCAATGTGCCAGTCAAATTAGTTGCTAATGGTACTACTCTGACAACAACTACAGACTCATCAGGTCGTTATTCATTTAGCGGATTGAGTGTCGGGTCATATCAAATCAAACCTGAAAACAAAGACCCCTACATCTTTTATTCAGCGAATACTCAGATTACCGATGCAAATATCCAGGGGCTTAACTTCTCCGGTATCAATCTCAAGAAAGTAGATGATCCAAATATCGCAGAGCTCCTCAGACGTGGAACAGAAAATACAGGCACAGAAGATGGATGATATACTTCTCTCAATGATTGGATTAATAAAATAACAAACAATACTTTTGGAGGAGGAAACTCTGGAGCTGGTACTGGAGAGTATGATGAATTTGGGAATTTGGCACAAAATAGAAATAGTTATGCAAATCTTTTCTCAAATAACTCTCTCTTTCAGCTGCTCAATAGTGGCTATCTCCCCTTCTCAAACTCATACTCACCAATTGCACTCTCTTTGATTACCAAATTTGCAAACCAAAACTCTGTCTGTGGAAATGGTATAGCAGAGGAAGGAGAAACATGTGATGATGGTGTTGATAACGGTAAAAAGGGGCTCTGTAGTTCAGACTGTCTCTACATCGGAGAGGTCAGGTTTAATAGTAATAATCTCGCATCAAGCGCTTTTGGCGATGCTCAAAACGCACTCTGAAATAAAAATGTTGCTGGCGTCATAAGTGCTTTCCAAAGTGCGGGCAATACTGTTAGTAGCGCAGTGGGGGCTGGTGTCGATATTATTGAAAATGGTATCGACTCAATCGGAAATACGCTCGAAAATGGGCAAGAATGGGCTAAAGAAAAAATCATTGCAAATACCTCACCTCAAACACGAAAAATACTCAAGCAAACAGCAGTCGTGGCTGAAGAAGTAGCAAAATATTCTGTCATCGGTGTTACAGCACTTCTCGGTGTGGCTGCTGCTTCTCTTCAGGTTATGGTCTTCAAGAGCCAATGGACAAGCTATACTGTTCAGGAAGGTGATACTTTCGACTCTATTGGTAACAAATTTACCATGACAGAACGTGCTATGCGTGCTCGCAATAACGCTCTCAAGAAATGACTTCGTCCATGAATGAAGATAAAGGTCCGTAACCGACACTTTATAGAAAAGAACTACCTCGATCAACTCAAAGATGTCCTCAAAGATGGTCTTGAAAAAAGACATCTTGGGCGAATGTCATGAAAAATTGATAAAATGTTTGCAAAGAAGTAAAAAATAGGATAGAGTGGATATATGCCCGAAGCTACGACCCAAACAGTCCAGAATCTCTTCCCTACAGTATCAGCTGACTCACCATTAACTGGTTCACCTCTTGCTGGATGACTTTCCGATGCGGCAAATATGTCTCAGGGTGAAAAAGACGCCATTATGCGTCAGATTCATCCTATTTTTCTCACGACTCATGCAGAAGATAAAGCTCCTGTTCAGCAAGGTAATTTTGATAAATTTCTTGGATTTCTCAGACTCTGTCTCGAAGGTCTCCTTAAGCTCGTAGATATCGTAGTCGACGCCGCTATCCAAATAGCTCGTCTCGTCGTCTGGGTAGTAGCCATTGCTGGTGTACTTATCGTAGTAACACTGATGACCAATACAACAGATAAATTCATAGATCTCCTTAATAGCTCTATTTTTCCTATTATTGGTCTTGAGACAAAAATTCAAAAAGTCGGTCCAACAAATCCTGTCATTACTCTTCCAGGCCAGACAAACAATACTGAAAAAACACAAGAAGAAGCAACAGATAGAGATACAACATCAACCAATCTCGAAAGTTCAGCTACGACATTACCCGAAGAAAACACAACAGAAGAATCAACTATTTCAGCAGCAGCCGAACAAGCACGACAAGAACTCATCAGAGCTCGTCGAGCACGTGCTAATGCCGCTATCGAACCAATTGCTGAATAAAGCTTTAATAAACCTCTCTTGGTTTACTCCCATCAGCAGGCCCTATAACTCCCAATTCTTCGAGTGCGTCCATGACTCGGGCTGCACGAGCATAACCGAGTTTTAATCGTCTCTGAAGAAGCGACGTCGATGCTTTACCACTTGATCGAACGACTTCTATAGCCTGCTGGATGATAAAGTCATCATTTTCATCAGCACTTCCATCGCCATTGATATCACCAGGCCCTTCGTGTTTCTGCCCTTCCACAATAGTCATATCATACATATTTGCTGCGGTATCTGGATCAGTATGCATCTTGATAAAGTGGATGACGGCTTCAACTTCTTCTGTTTTTACAAAAACGCCCTGAACTCTATCTGGCTCCATAACACCACTTGGAGCATAGAGCATATCGCCTCTACCCAGTAAATCCTCCGCACCAACACGATCAAGAATAGTACGAGAATCAACTTGCGATGCTACCGTAAAGGCTATACGGCTTGGTATATTTGCCTTGATAAGACCTGTGATCACATCAACTGATGGGCGCTGTGTCGCAACAATAAGATGCATGCCAACAGCACGAGCCATCTGTGCTATACGAGCAATAGCATTTTCGACTTCTTTCTTGTTCCCACTCATCATAAGATCAGCCAATTCATCAATCACAATGACAATCGCTGGCATTTTTTCTTCTTTTCAGACCTTTGCATTGTATTCAGCGAGATTACGTGTTCGGGCCTCTGTCAGGAGATCATATCGACGTATCATCTCTGCTACACACCACTTGAGAGCATTGAGAGCTTTATCAGGATGATTGATTACAGGAGCAAGGAGGTGTGGTATACCATTGTAGACTCAGAGCTCAACTCGTTTTGGATCTACCATAATCATACGGAGTTCTGCTGGAGAGTTCCGCAGGAGAAGAGATATAAGAAACCCATTCATACCAACTGATTTACCAGACCCTGTCTGACCAGCAATCAAGAGATGTGGCATATCCTTCATATCACACACTACAGGATCTCAAGCAATCCCTAATCATACACACATGGCGAGTTTTGAAGTATGCTTTGTAAACTGTGGACTCTCTACTATTTCACGGAGACTGACGACATCTCGACGATCATTTGGCACCTCGATACCCACGAGTCCAAGACCTGGAATTGGCGCTTGAATACGGATATTTTTTGCCTTGAGCGCGAGTGTCAGATCTTTCTTGAGAGCCTCAATTTTATTGAGCTTCACACCTTCACTTGGCCGCAAACGATACTGAGTCACTGTTGGGCCCACTTCAAAACCTGCCATAGATACTTCTATACCGAACTGCAGGAGCGTCCTCTCAATAATCGCTGACTGGAGCTCGATTTCTTCTCGAGTTAAGGGCTTTCCTTTTGGATGATACATCAGGAGATCACTTCTTGGGTACTGCCAAGATCCTTGAAATGGCTTGATATCTCCATGCTTATCTATAGAGACATTTTTGGTAATAATAGGAACTGATCTCGTTGTACTATTTGTTTTTGCGAGAATACTTTGGTTTACCAAAGGTTTCGACTCCAGGAGTGAGCCTCTGTTTCTGAGTTTTTCAAAAAAGCTTTGTCCTTCATTTTCAGCATTATGAGCATCAATAGGCTTTTTTCCTGAGAGTTTTTCAATTTTACTTTCGAGTTCCTCATTACGACTTCTGAGTCTCTTTTCTTCTTTTGGAGAAAGCGGTTTTTTTTCTTCCTGTCGCTCACGAATTGAGTCAGAAAAAGTGTTGAGCATCTCTATCTGCTTCCTATAAGCATACCCACCTGCTTCACCAAATTGAGAGAGGATTTTTCTATAAGAAACATGAAAAAGGAGATACAGTGAGAAAAATAGGAAACCGAACAAGAGTGTCAGAGCAGGAATTTTATCAAACCACGTAATCAGGGGCCCATGAATATCAAAAAAGAAATTTTTACCACCATCGAAATAACTCCAGAGAGAAACGCTCGAAATCCAGAAAAAAAGAAGTCCTAACCCTCTCCTCATATCAAATGCACTCTTCCCAAACACCATATGTGCACCCACGAGACAGGCTATGGGTGAAAAAAACCATCGAAAATAGGGTCAAAAAAGTGGAGAGAGCGCTTGTTCGAGATACTTTTTCTGTGCAAAAAACACCAAAATAGCCGCAAATATGAGAAGAAATCATACTGCCATGGTTTGGGTTGTTTTCGAGAGTCAGAGAGCGTTTTTTCTGCGTGCCATAAAAGAAAAGGAATGTTTTTAGTATATGGAAAAAAAATGTTTTTCTAGCTTCCCTTCTTGTCTCATGAAAAAAGGAGGTATAATCAGAGTACTTATTTTCTACCCCAATACGTATGTACTCACTCAACAGAGCACAACTCATCGGAAATGTAACAGCCGATCCAGAAGTGCGAGCACTGCCAAGCGGACAACGAGTTGCTAATTTCTCTGTCGCTACCAATCGACGCTATACTGATAGCGCTGGGGTTCAACAAGATGTCCCAGAATATCATAATATTGCTCTTTTTGGTAAACTCGCCGAGATAGCTGAACAATACCTCAAAAAAGGAAATAAAGTCTATCTCGAGGGTCGTATACAGACTCGATCTTGGGAAGACCAGTCAGGCCAAAAAAAATACAAGACAGAGATCGTGGGCGAACAAATGATTATGCTGACTCCAAAGGGTGGATCAGAAGGAGGCGCTCATTTTGGAAAAAATGAAGAATCTCATGAAATCCCAGCTGTTCACAGTACTATACCACCTCAAGAAGAACGAGTCTCTATAGAAGATGTCCCGTTCTAGAAATAAAAAACAATAAAAAACCTCTCAAAATGAGAGGTTTTTTTGAGTTTTTGAAGACTATTCTCCAGCTTTCTGAGAGTTTGCAAGAGCCTTTGTACCACCTTTTTTGATAGGAACGATTTTGCACTCTACGTGCTTGCGAACCTTTGGATGATTATCAAATCTCTTGTATTTCTTTGTTTTATCCATATCGAGAGGATTCATCTTGATATAGCCGCATTCCTTTCCTGATTCGAGAGAAACGAGCTTGAATTTTTGACCTTTTCCTTTTGCCATAAAAA
>CAZRUI010000006.1:0-6391 GCA_964603225.1 uncultured Candidatus Peribacteria bacterium
GGAGTTCGTTTCCCAACACAATTTACCTTCCCAGCTCCTACCCCTATCACGGTTAATGATGCTCTGGTGACCCTTCGACCAACGGGTGAGTCTCTCGTTGATTATCGTTCAAACTTCTTCCCATACGATGGTGTTATCTCTCAGCTGATGGTCACATATGACGATCTCTTCTCCGTGAGGACCTATCTTGGGAACCTCTGGAGTTACGCTCAAGTAAGTATTGTCCCAAATTCTTTTTACACAGAGAATACGAGTGCTTCAGAGCTTCTTGCGAAACTCCGAGAGGCTCCTTATTTCTCTGAAAATACTGAATCAAATCTCATAACATATAAGGGTCATGAAGGTTTTGTTGTCTGTGATAATACCAGCTGGTCTCAGGTCATTGATGAGAAAAATGCGACACATAACACCGCCTTTTGTGAAGTGATATTCTTGGTCGGAGAAGATGATTCTCACTTCCTGTCACTCATGTTCCTCACAGATAAGAGAAAAAAAGCTGACCTCTATACACTCATGCGAGACTATCTCGATGCTCATGTCACTGTGACAGATTTGGGTACTACAAATCTCTGAACTGTTGCTACAAAACTTCCTTATACTGATGTTGAAAATCAATCTCCAGAATTCCGAGATGCCCTCAAAAATCTCGTAAAGTATGGCATTCTCGCTTCGCGATCAGTGTTTGATGGAGAGCATCCGCTTACATGGGATGAATATACTCGCTTGCATATATGGTCTGTCTATCACAAGCGTCTCTCCGATAATATCAGACCAGGAGATGTGAAGAGTCCTACTTTTGAATCTGTTCTTAAAAAAATGCCTATTAATCGTCGTGCTTACATGAACAGTGCTCAGAGAGATACGTTTGATCTCATACTCAGTATGCACTTGGCTGGTGTTTCACTCCCGACGTATACTGAGGCATCACTCGATGATTTCAAGACCCAAAAAGACATAAAATATCATGCTGAGTGGCAAAAGATAGAGGATTTTGAATATCTGTATTTCAAGGGGCAAAAGATGTCACCAAATGGTGGAGCATATTATAATGCTGGCTACTATACTCCAAAATCTTATGTCTCCTATAATCCAGTGACGGGTCTCTCATATGAGCCAGTTCTCAGTACTGATCCTATCAAGTTTGGCGCTTATGAACCGACTGAGAAGGCTCGAAAAGCTCTCGAGGCTGAGCTCGAATGTACTCGTACATCGGCTCAGTATTTCTCTGCTCGCTGTTTTGAAAAGCGACAGGAATATGTCTGGTCTCTCCTCAGCTATGATGTCCTCACAAAGTGACAGGCTATCAGTGCGCTTATCCCGTCTATTGATTTTGCTCTCTGGGATAACGAACTCGCTAAAAAGAAAGAAGTAAAAATAGAAGAAGAATCAAATTAGACAATCTCACATACAAAAAGACCATTGTCATAGACGGTGGTCTTTTTTGATTCTGGAAGCGACACGATGTAGGGGAGACGTGAAAAATATGTGACTCTGAGACTATGTTTCTGCAAAAAATCTGTGTAAAAACGTGATACAGACGATTCAAAATCTGAGTCCTGTGCTTGGGCGATCGTGTTGGTCTCGAGAATATGTGTATTATCCCATGATTTTATCCATATGGGAAAGGGGAGACTGACGAGTATAACTCCTTCTTTTTGGAGCTTTTGTATTGTCTTTTCTATGAGTTTTTTGGGGTTGTCACATACGTCCAAAATATTGAAAAGTGTGATGATGTCGTATTTGGTTTTTGTACTGTCTGTATCTCGTATATACCCTCTCTGATTGAGTATTTTCTGAAAAGAAGTGGAAGGTTCTTGATAGGATATTGTTTCTACAAATGACTCAAATTCTCTCGTAATACAGCCACTTCCAGATCAGATATCGAGGAGTGTTTTATACTTTCTTTTCCCGAGAATATGAGCTATTTGCTTTTTGTTTAAGAGAAATGTCTCATATCCAAGGAGCCCCATAATCGTATAGTGCGGTATATAGGCGACACTCAGGAGGACGAAAAAAATGAATTTTATACTAGAGAACCTATTTTCTTTCTGTTCAAAAATTTCTGCATCTTTATTGAGCTTTTGTTCTCTCCATACTTTTTGTAAATCAGGATGAAGATTTTTCTTTTTGCATGAATATTTCAGCGTCTTCATACTCTTGAGTATTGCTTTTTTGTGAGCATGTCAATAAATCAGACATGCTTTCTCGTCAAGTCATTTTTGATTTGATGTTCGAAAAACGGGATTATACTAGATATGTTTATTTCTTAACTACTCTCTCCTATGCAACCACAAGTAATCCTGCAGATAGATAGTTCTGCTGAGTATGATCGAGAAGTGATCGAGCGTCTCGTGTCAGAGAGTATGGGTAAAGTTGATGCATATCTCAAGAGATATGATAACAAACCTGATGCCGTTGTCCGTATTGAAATAACTGTTAAAAAGAATAGCGATGATTCATTTTATGGTAAGCTCCATGCTAATCTCGATGGTGAACTCATCATGTTCGAACGTGAAAAATTCTTCAAACTCGATGATCTCATACATCATGCTTTTCAGCATATGAAGGAACAGTTAGCGAGTAAATAATTATGAAAACCCTGAAAGGGAAGCATCTCGAATTGCTCCACGATACTCATCCAGATAATCTCACAGAACTTCTCCTCTCTCTACGTCATGTAGAGAGAGATTTTATTGTATCAGAGATTATCCATGATCCTGAGCTTTTGCCTGATATTGGCAAAGCCATAATGCGTATTGCTCATGCCCGTCAAAACAAGGAACGAGTTATGATCTTTGGTGACTATGATGTGGACGGTATTTCTTCGACTGCCGCACTTTTTCTCTTTCTCAGAGATGAACTCGGTATGGATGTCTCGTATCGTCTGCCTCATAGAGTCCACGATGGCTATGGTATCAAGTCCTACCATATGGATGAGATAGCGAGCAAAGGAGTGAAACTGATTATCACGGTTGACTGTGGCACAAAGGATAGGGAGCCTATCGAATATGCCCGAAATCTCGGTATGGATGTCATTGTTACCGATCATCATTCATGCCCTCTCGTCCTCCCTGACTGTATTGCAGTCATAAATCCTCAGAGGCAAGATTCTCTATATCCTTTCAGAGGATTATCTGGTTCAGGTGTTACATGGAAGGTTATTCATGCTCTTTCTGATTTCTTTTCCCCCGAGAGAACACAGAATATTCTGCAGAAATATGTCGATATCGTCTCGCTCTGAACAGTTGCTGACTGTATGCCGATGATAGATGAGAATCGTACGATTGTTCGTCGAGGTATTCTCCAGTCTCAACAGTCTCATCACCCATTTTTTCAAACCTTTGTTGATACGCTCAAGCGTCCTATTCTCACAGAAGAAGATATAGGATTCTTTGTATGACCTCTTCTCAATGCTGGAGGCCGTCTCACCACTCCATATCAGAGTCTCACCACACTCCTCGCAGGATCTCTTGATTCATTTGCTCATATTCAGGAATTGATTGGGGTGAATGAGCTTCGTAAATGAAAATCTCGAGATGCTTTTGAGAGAGCTCTGGCATCGGTCGATTTTTCCGCTCCATTCCTGATTTTTGTTGACGAACAATTAGAGCATGGTATCCTCTGACTGGTGGCTGGGAAGCTCACAGAAATGTCTCATAAGCCAAGTGCTGTTTTTACTTTGCATGATGGGTACTATATCGGTTCTCTCCGTGCGCCTCCTGGGATTGACCTCGTTCAGATTTTAGACGCATCGAGAGTTTTTCTTGAGCGCTTTGGTGGGCATGCTGGGGCTGCAGGCTGCACGATAGCTGCTGATAAAATGAAGAATGCTTGTGGTCTCTTGAGAGAATCCGCACAGATGCTCTATGCTCATAATGATGCTACACCGACGTTACGGGTTGATAGCGTGCTTGATCCTGTCCGTATTACGACACAGTCAATTCAGGAAATAGAGGTATTGCGTCCTTTTGGAATCTGATTCCAGGCTCCTTTATTTCTCTTGAGAGATATCTTAACTCCTATTGTCTCGCTCGGGCAAACAGGTGAGCATATACGATGGGATATGCCTGGAAAACTCGAAATCATAGGGTTTCGTATGGCAGAGTATGTTTCTGAAATAGAGCAAAAAAAAGTGCACCTTATTGGTACACTCAAAACTCATACTTGGCGTGATACGGTTACTCCACAGTTTCAGGTTGTTGATCTTGTGATTGGTGATTAATTGGCATATAGCCTGGATAATCTCTGTTCATGCTTTCCCTATAACTTAAATCTATTTTTTGTGTTAGTCTGGTGAGGGGATCAATAACGAGCTTTTGTCCTATTTCCATTCTTTCATCTGATGTTTGGGTTAAGAGAGAAGTTACAACTGCTGCTACTCACAGTATTCATGTAATTTTTAATATTCTTCATCACTTTCATTCTTTTACTGCAGGGATATGCACACCTGCTTTCACTAATCCAATCATTGCCTGATTCATAAAAATAAAGTTAAAAAATAATTTCGCGCGTACTATATTGAAATTATTTTTTTGTCAAGACCTGCTTACTTAGGATTTTTATGAGTGCTTTTGTATCTTTTCTACCATGTGTCCAATAGAGACAAAGAATTCTGTGAGCAGGAGATAGATAGGAACACCGATGAAGAATCCAATGATGCCCATAAAGTGTTCAGCGATAAAGAGTATCAAAAAGACTACTGGTGTTGGGACATTCAGTGACTGCCCAACAATACGAGGATTGAGAAAATATCCCTCAAAAGCGTGTATCACAAATAACATTGTGATGATGGTTACCACGATACTCCAGCCTGGATACTCTACTACCCCGGCAAAGAGAATAGGTATACCTCCGATAAAAACTCACAAAATAGGAACAAAACTCGTAAAAAATGTGATACATCCGAGTGCGAGAAGGTAAGGGAAGATATAGCTGCCATTGAGACTCAGTTGTCCATAAAATATACCTATGACAATGAGGCCAAGAATGGTGAGTATCGTATTCGCAACAGCGATTTTACTCTGTGCTTGGAAAACGAGACCAAAGCTTTTTTTTATTTTTTCGAGGATTATCTGTACATCTCTGTAAAAGAAAGCAAAAGGGCTTTTTTTCAGTTGAGAAAAGTACTTCTGCACTTTTTCATATTCGAGGAGCCATATAAAACTCAGTATGTACGCGAAGATAATCTGGAAGAAAATACCGCTGATACGCAGAAATTCACTAAAAATAGTGTTTGTATCAGTGCTTGGGGAGATAACATTGACGAAATCCCCAATTTGGTAGGAGAGTGTTTGCCATTTACTGAGTGTGTTTTGGATGCCAGAAATACCGAGATCAATAGAAAAACGCTGTGATAATGACGAGAGGAGATTGATCATATCGCTGGTCAGTGTTGGACCAATGTCTCGTATAGCAAAGACACAGATGAATGCAAAGAAGAGGTAGAGTGTTGTCAGGAGGACTTTTGTGCCTGAGAACCAGAGTATGGTTTTTTGAAATTGTTTTGGGCTTTTTTTTGCGAGTGTGTGAAGATGAGTTTGTGACCATTGTGCTGCTTCATGAAAGAGATAGGCACACAGAAAAGCAGTTAAGAAAAATACCGCGAAATCTCGTGCAACAAAAACGATAATAATCATTCCGATGATGGATATGAATCGTTCTAGAAAAATCCGAGAAAGGAGATATTGTTTGAGTAAATCTCGCATAGAACAGAGGGTTATTCACTAAAAATAGACCGGGCCATATCTTCTGGTGATTCCTCTGTGGGAGATGCTGCAGAAGATGTAGGTACTATTATGTTGATATTTCATGCTTGGAAAGACCTTGCTGTCTCTTCAAGTACTTGACGAATACCATTTTCCGCACATTTACTCTGACAAAATCCTGTCGTTTCTATCGTGATTGTATCTCATTCTTTTGTTATCGTTGCTGTTTTGAGGAGCGGTATCATGGTGCTTTTTATGCCTCATTCTTGGAGTTTTTTGAGGAAATTATCAGCCGAGAATTCATTAGAGTTTTCTATTTCATGTATTGCTTGTGGAAGCTCTTTTTCTGGCATTGGTAAATCTTTCTGAGTATCTGGAAGCTCATGTGATGGAGCCGGAAGCTCATGTTCTGGATTATCCAAGAGCATTGGTTGACTCGTATTTTCGAGAACTCGAGATGTGTTTTCTTGTTCTTTCTTTTTCTCTATTTTCCCTTGAGTGACACGTTCGTAGAGGGCCATGCGGAGTATATCCATCGGTACCGATACTTGCTTACTCTGAACAAAAACACGGGTAAAGAGATCAAAAATTTCCTTATAGAGAGGGAAGCTCTTCTTCTCAAATGCCTCAGCGATGTTATCGACAATCCATTCTGTCATTTGTGCTGCAAATTGGCGGACATCAAT
>CAZRUI010000006.1:6491-29205 GCA_964603225.1 uncultured Candidatus Peribacteria bacterium
GTGATTCCTTCATTTTTGCAGATTTTTATCAGTAAATCACTCATATCTTTTTCTCCTATTTTTGTGAGATCAAAACGAATCACGCGAGAGAGTATAGTGTCAGGAACTTTGTGTATTTCGGTTGTAGCCAAGAGGAAGATCACGTGTGCTGGTGGTTCTTCGAGGGTTTTCAAGAGTGCATTAAATGCCCCCTTTGAGAGCATATGGACTTCGTCGATGATGTAGACCTTGAATTTGCCTTGTGTGGGTGTGAATTTGGCATGATCGATAACTTCTCTGATATTATCGACGCCAGTGTAGCTCGCTGCATCTATCTCAATCACATCTATCATTTTTCCTTCATCGAAGGCCATACAATTTGCACACTTATGACAAGGATTCCCATCAGGTGTTATATCTGTACAGTTTACTGCCTCAGCAAAGATACGAGCAAGAGTGGTTTTACCGATACCATGAAAGCCAAAAAATATGTATCCATGATGAAAAGTCTGTGTACGACACGAATTAGCAAGGATTTTTTTTACAAAATCCTGACCGACAACATCAGAAAATACACGCGGGCGATATGACTGGTAGAGAGACATGAAAATACCTTTTGTAAGCTAAGAACGGGCTTATTTTACCGAGATATTTTAGGTTGCAACTCTTTATTGTGGCTTAAACGTTTCTACGACTTCCTTATATGTATCGAGCGCTATCATATCATATGTTTCTGTGTGTGCATTTCTCCGGATACGAATTTGAAGCATATTTCTGGCGTATTCATGCCTTTTTTCTGGCTCTAGTTTTTCATAGTACTCTTTATCAAATTGTGAATCAATCAGTATATCAAATAATGTTACCTCTCCTGTTCTGTAAGGCTCTTTCCATGTTTCTGGAAGACTGTTCCAATTATCATGTATTTGCGTCTGTATATCTTTTTCCTCTTCATCCCAATGAGTTCCGATTTGGAGTGCTGACATAAGCATCTGGACATTTGGTTGCTGGACTCCAAATACTCCTGTTACTGGTATGTCCCATCCATCATTGATACTTTTCGTATACATTCATGCTCGTATTGCTTCCTGTACTCCTTTTTCAGATAGGGTACCATCTGCTTGTTTATCGCCATGTCGTACCATCACAAATCTGCCTATAGGTCTTCCTGGTATCAGGGTACCGTCTTCTATTTTTTTTACTGCCAACGTGGTATGTAGCTGAGCAACCATTCTTTTAAATTTTTTCGCTCCAGGAGCTATATCTAGGAGAGGATTTGCGCCTTCAATAGTTCCATCGAGATATTCTATGACGGCTTTATCTTGTGGGACCCGTCTCATTCTCTCTCAAACCCGACTATCTACATCTTCTGGTATAATACGTTGACCCAGATTAATGTCGTCTTTGATTTTTTCTGGTCTTGTATCCGTCAATTTTTCAACGACGGATCTCACTGTTTCTCGCACACGATTCTGACCAGTTTTTGGGTCTGGAGCAGTTCTTATGAGAACTTTTTGAGGTGAATTCATGTTAATATTATATATAAAAATATATAATGTCAATTAATCTATTCTTGTTACGACTCACCTAAGAGCGTCTACTTCTATGATTTCACCATCTTGTATAATACTTGTTATCTGCTTTATGCCAACAACACTTGGTATGCCAAATTCACGAGAGACGACCGAGACATGTCCTGTTATCCCTCATTCTTCTGCTACTATGGCAGCCGCTTTTTTCATGATAGGGACAAAATCTGGAGAAGTGTTCATCACGACGAGGATGTCGCCTTGTTCCATTTTATGGAAATCTCGTGTTCCCAGGATTACTTTAGCTTTTCCTCTTCATTGTCATTTGCAGGCTATTCTTCCGGAGAAGCTCTTTTGTAGGTTATTTGTTGCGAGATATTTTTGCGTGAAAGCCTTTGCTTCTTCACCTATTATGAGTTCTGGTTCTCATGAATCATTGTATACATACGCATGATATGCGATTCGTTTTTGTATGTTTTTCTCATCAATTTTTTTGAAGATTAAGAGGTTTTTTACTTCGTCAGGTGTCATATCTCGGATGAGGCTCTCGTCATATCCTGATATTGCACTTATGCTCCTGAAGAGTCATTCTGCATAGTGCTGTACTCGATTAATCTGAAATTTGTAGTGATCCTTCAGATAGACGAGAAAACCGGCTATATCAATAATTTGAGCCTTTTGTGGGAATATTTTTTTGAGTTTTTGCTTTTTTTGCAAAATTTCTCTTTCTTCTTCCATAATTTTCTTGAGATGGTCTTTGGCTTCTTTTCTTGAATTTCAGAGAAGTTTTTCTCGGTAATCGGATTTTGTTTTTATCTGTTCTTCAAAGTATCCGAGACCGCTTGTAAAATATTGTGCATATATTTTGTCGAGCTTCTTTTGAATATCTGTTGTTATTGTGTCATCAAATTGGGTTCTGAGCTCGAGGAGTGCTATTTCTTCTTGTCGCTGATATGTTCTCTTTGCAGGATAGACCGCTATCGCGAAGTCTTCTTCTCCATGAATTGATTCTCGAAGTGATCGGACGACGGCTCTATCAAGTTGTCTCACAAAGGTTGGGACGATAGCTATTTCCTCATATATACTAATAAAATTCTCATACCCAGACCATGCTTCTTTTGCTGTTTTATATTGTTTTTTAAGAGTTTTTTGTGCTTTTCTTACGAGCCTATTAATCTCTTTTTCTCCTTTTTCGAGTATGTTTTTATGTTCCAATACCCGTCTCAGTGTGTAATTAAATTCGCTCTCATCGTCGACGGCGAAATACCAGTTTACTTTGTGATTCTCCGAGGTAGATATGACCATCAGATGATTTTCCCAGAGAGGATGGGGCATATTCATCCGAGTGCAAAATATTCTATTTGGATAGAGATAACAAGCCCTTCATCACTCAGAAAGAAGTTTTTTGTTTTCTAAATAATTTTTCTTTTTTTGATGTATGGTGATCATACCATTTTCACCATCCAGTGTTATCCTATCCCCGGATTTGATAACTTGTGTCGCTATTTTTGTTCCGATGATGCAGGGTTTTCTTATTTCACGTGCCAGTATCGCAGCATGTGATAGTACGCCCCCTTCATTTGTTACGAATCCCTCTATATCTGACATGAATGGGAGATAATCTGGTCTGGTCGTACTCGACACCATGATGTCTCATTTTTCGAGCTTTTTGAGATCGTCATGAGAGTTTATGATACGGGCTGTTCCAGTTATATTTCATGGAAATGCAGTTGTTCCAGAGAGACTATTTTTCTCTATAAATAATTTCTTATCGAGTTCTTGGAGCTTCTCTATTTCAAGTATGTTTTTTGTGATTTTGTTGACAAAGATAATGGCACTATTGTTTTTTCTCTTCTCTATTTCTTGATCACTAGGCCACTTTTTTTGCTTTATTCCTTTGAGCATCTCTGCCTCTGTCATATAGGACAGATGTTCTTGTTTTTGTTTATATTTTTTGGCTATAGCTTGGTAAATATCTCGTATTTGATAGGAGCTCCTCTCTCTGTGGAAATTTTTCCAGTCCTTGAAATTAGCATAAAGTCGGTAGAGCTGTATAAGGGATGATTCTGTTTCTGACCATTTTATTTTTTCTACTTTTTTGAGTTCAGATTTTTGTTTTGAGTACTTTTCGTCTACGTTTTTTATTATTTTTTGCGCTTCAATTTTTCATATTGATGCGATTTTTTCTTCAATGTCTGTTTCGTCTTTCCCATCGAACATAACATCGTACATGCCGTAGCTTCGATATTTTAGGCAGAGTTTTTTTATTATCTTTTTCTGTTTTTTACTCTCCTCGAGAGCTGCTTGTGCTATATCGTATTCCCATGTGTCACTTGGTATCATCTCATCTGACTGAGAGAGTATTTGAAATATTTTTTGCTGGTTTTTTATTCATTTTTTGGCGAGCATTATTTTTATTTCATCGGATAGTATTTCTTCCACGTAGGAATAGAGGAGCCATGTAGAGAGCCCAATTTTTCTATTATGTTCCATATGCTCTGAAAGAGCTTTCTCCAGATTTTTTATGTCTTTTTTCTTTTCTGATTGATCCAGAAAATGTATAAAATCTCTGTAATCTTCGGTGATAGTGTTGTATATTTTTTTATACCACTGTGCCTTTTTTTCTCCCCCTAAGAGAGCACGTATCTTTTCAAATGCTTGCTTGTGTGATACTTCGTCGTAGAAAACTGATACGATACCGTCTTGTATTCTATAGAGTTCATTTGCGATGTTAACATCAAAAAAATCTGATAATCTCGTGCAGTATCCATGATGAAATAACTCAATTCTCTGGTATGACATCTGTCTATCATACGTAAAGGCCCATTGTATCTCATTTTCTTTTTCGAGGATTTTTATGGTCCCGTCTTCTAGATTCATTTCTACAAAATCATAATTCTTGAGCATCTGGGTTGCATTTTTTGTACCTATGATACAGGGCTTATTCATTTCACGTGCTACTATTGCTGCATGACATGTTACTCAGCCCTCATCGGTTATAAATCAAGCAGCCCTATTCATACCAATAGCATAATCTGGTGTAGTCATCGATGATACAAGTATATCTCATGTTTTTATGGTAGATGCTTGTTTTGCTGATTTACATACTTGCACGTGTCACTGTATTTTTTTTACCCCTCCAGCACAAGCAACCTGTCATTGTATTTCTTGTTGTATTTCTGGCTGAGTTATTTCTATGATTTTTCCATGATCTTTTTGTGATAAAATGTGTACTTTTCATCATTTATAATGTAACGTGTATTGTCATTGTATCCTCTTCTTTGCATACTCTATTGTCTGGGTATTTAAGTTATCTAATTCTTCAGTGAATAATTCTTGTAAAATATGAACTTTGATATTTTTTTCTTTTGAGAGGAGTTTGAGACTTTCATAGTACCTATAAAACAATTGATAATCGAGCATTTTTCTTACGTCTGTCCATGTGGTTATGATTTTCATCTTCTCAATCATTTCTCTTTGTGATTGGTTAAAGCCATACTTTTTGTG
Source organism: uncultured Candidatus Peribacteria bacterium (assembly GCA_964603225.1). Taxonomy (GTDB): domain Bacteria; phylum Patescibacteriota; class Gracilibacteria; order BD1-5; family JAGOOR01; genus JAGOOR01. The sequence continues at coordinate 11,504 of CAZRUI010000006.1, forward strand.
AATTTCTTCTTTTATATCCCTTACTCTCTTTTCTCCTTCTCTGATGTTTTCTAATTTCCTTTTTATTTCGGTTTTATTCATTTTATTCATCTCTCTTTTGAAGTAGTCTGTTGTCCACACTTCTGGTCAATTATAACCAAAGGGAATCCAATAGTATTTTTCGGTAAGTTTTTTTGTATCTGGATTTTTTTTAAGAGCATTTTCTAAAAGTTCTTTTTCCATTTGAGCTACATATGTCGGTTCATCTGGCAAGAAAACATAATTTGATTCTTCTTCTGTTAATCTCAGATATTTAGATATTTTTTGTTTTAATGAATCACTTGCAAGGAACCATGCATATACAGTTATAGCATCGTATTCTATAAATAAAGATTGAATTTTTTCTCGATATTTTTGAGAATTTTCTCTCTTTTCTTTTTTTATAAATTTCTGAATTTTCTCTCTACATTCCTTTTCTTGTTTTACTAATTCCCTAAAAAATGATTTATCATTTATGATTTTCTCACTTATTTTATCAGAGATTTTTCTCCATTCATCTTGTATAAAAAACATTTTCTGTCTTCCATCTTTGAAAACCATAAATATTTCACTCAATACTTCTCAATACATATCTTTTGTAATTGGAGAAGATTGAACTATTCAATTCCAATATACGGGACTTAGGAGTTGTTTTCTGTCTCTCATAGAAAAAAGCTTTGTTTCTTTTGTTATACTGCTCCCGTTTATATATTGCGCTATTTTTTTTACTGTTCCATTATCAGCATCCACTTCAACGAGGTCACCATCTTGCAAAACTTTTGTCGCTACTTTTGTGCCTATGATGCAGGGTATTTTCAGCTCTCGAGAAATAATAGCAGCATGACACGATACTCATCACTCGTCAGTTACCATGGCACTGCATTTTTTTATACATCATATGAGCGAAGGGTTGCTGTTAGGTGAGACGAGCACATCTCATGTTTCAAAATGCTGCATATCTTCTCTTGTACGCAATATTCTGACTTTTCCGATTACCTTTCCAGGGTATGAGGTCTTTCATGTAATGAGCTTATTTGCTTCTTTTGGGTAGGATATTTGTCTTAATTTTTCTTTCTCCTCTTCATTATCCAAAAATAACACTTCTCCAGATTGATTTCTATAAAATGCATTATCTTTGTGTTTTCTTTCTCAGATGCTTTTTTTGTTTTTAGGTTTTGCTCCATCGAGTCATCTGACAGTCTCCTGCCATGTTATATAATATGCATCTTCGTGTGAGAGACCCATTTTGAGGCTTACGCGTTCGAGGACTTTCAGTGTTATTTTCTCATTGAGAATAGGGTAGAGTGAGTTGCTTCTGAGTCTCTCGCATATTTTTTGAAGTTTTTTATATTTTTCTTCTCCTAGTGCATGAATTGCTTCAAGGAGAAAATATGGCACGACTGTTGTCCAGTAACCAATATTTTTGTAATTTTCTAAATATTCTCTCATGGCTGATTCCGATAACAGCACGGGGTTACTACCGTCTTTTATTATTTTGTTTCCTATATTTTCCCATCGATTCATCTCTTTGATATAATTTTCTTGGTCTTTTTCTGATTTTTTCTGGAGCTTTTGAGCTATATTCTGTATGACGTGTTCGAGATCTCATATTTCGTGTATATAACTACATACTTTATCTTTCATAAAGCATATTTGTGTCTTGAATCATCCCCCTAGATGTTCACTCATTATCTTTGATTCTAATTCATGGAATACTGACATGGAGAAGATGCTCTGTTTTCTCTCAATCCATACTTCTAAATCTTTGTTTTGAAGCAAACTCTCTTCTTTTTCTAAAATTTTTATTACACCGTTATCAGCATCAACTTCAACGAGATCTCCATCTTGTAAAACTCTTATTGCATTTTTTGTACCTATAATACAGGGTTTATTCATCTCACGGGCAACTATCGCAGCATGAGACGTAATCCCTCATTCATTGGTCACAAATGCTCCTGCTTTTTCCATAATAGGAACAAAATCGACAGAGGTCATCGTCGCTACGAGGATATCTCCGCGGTTCACTTTGTGAAAATCTCTCGTACTGAGAACCACTTTTACTCTTCCTGTTATTTTTCCTTTATTTGCACTAAAACCTGTCAGAGTTTCGCCGCTTTCTTCATTTTTATTATATATTTTTTCAAAGTAATTCTGTACTATACTTTCCGATCACCATACAATTGAATCTCCTTCTCGGACAAGGACACATTTCTGCCTCTCTTCTTTTATTTTCTGTATATCGATATTCTTTCCTCTACATATTTCTACCATCTCATCGGGAGTACAGTAATACGCATCTCTCCAGTTTGAGCTTCCTATTTTTTTCATCATCTTTTCAAAGACAAATCGAATAGAGTATGAGAGTCGGCAAAATATGTTTTTCCTATATTCATTGAGAGATGTGGCTTCTGCTAGCGCATCGCTGATATCAGATATATCCTGGTCTAATTCTTCCTGTAGTCGTCTTTTTTCTTTTAGTTTGTCTCAATGGCTTTTGTCTAATTCCTGAAGAGCGACTTTACAGTCTTGTTCGAGGATATCTGTGAGCTGTTTTTCTGCATCTTCTTGTGTCCAAGGATCTTCACAAAAATTGACTGGAATAAATTTATGGTTTTCGAGCCATGTTAGAATCTCTTTCTTATGATTTACTTTTTTACCTGATTGTATTTTTTCTCCCAATATCAGCATGTCTTTTTGCGATGCAAAAAGGGGAGTATGTTCTTCTGGGTAAGTGAGAGTGCTGATATATTCTGGTATTTTTTCTTGTTGTATTCATACTTTTATGAGGGCTTTCTCTAGATTTTCTGTGCCAATTCTCCCAAATCCTGTGGTTATCCAGAGTCCTGCTGTGAATCTTTGGTAGTGTTTTAGAAATATTTTGAGATTCTCAACACTATTTTGCTGCATGAGTTTTTCGAGACTTTTTTGCACATCATGAGCGTAGATTTCATATTTTTTTCTGAGTTTTTTTACTGCTTTTCAGTCCTTACACCGCTTGGCAGTGGCTTCGAAATACTTTTTCTGGTTTTCTGTTTGCATAAACATCGTTGCATGTGTCGCATTTTCTATCGCAAAGAGACACTTGCATTTCTCGTCTACGCCGTAGTCGCGCATATTATCTTCCCATGCATAGAGACAGAGTATATCATGCCAGAGGGGCATATTTCTAGTAGCTCCTATTTGCCAGTTTTCTTCAAAGATATTTTTTTTAATATCCTCATTTTTTTTCAGCGTTGTAATCGGTCGTGCCTGTAAAATATAGATTTTTCATCCTGCATAAGCCCACTCTATATCGCACGGGAATCAATAGTGATCCTCTATGTGTATCACGAGTTCTGATAATCCATTAAGTGCTTTTTCATTCAGTACAGGATTTTCTCTTTCTTGCTCAGGTATTTCTCTCCATTCATTTTGGCCATTTTTATTTCGAAAAATTCCTTTTTTCTTCTCTGCAATGTGTTGTGATAGGATCTCTCTGGAGGATTTACTGATTACAAAAGAGTCTGGGGTTACTTCTCCAGAGACAACGGCTTCTCCGAGACCCCAGGATCATTCTATTACTATCTCATCCGTATTTTCTGTGACGGGATGGACAGAAAACGCTACTCACGCAGATTCTGCATCGACCATACTCTGTACGATGACTGCTACCGAGATATGTATATCGACTAATCATTTTTCACTTCTATAAAAGAGTGCTCTTGGTGTGAAGAGTGATGCCCAACAGGATTGGATTTTTTTCTCTATGGCATTTTTTGGGACATTCAAGTACGTATCGAGCTGTCCTGCCCAAGCATGTTCGATTCCATCTTCTGCTGTTGCTGATGATCGAACTGCTACATAGTCGGTCGTGATATCTTTTTGATATGTCTGTATTTCTTGCTGAATATCTTCTGGTATGTCGCCTGCGAGTATGAGTTCTTGTATTTGCGCAGATGATGACTCTATGGACGTAACACTATTATGATCGAGATGTTCCAATATATCGTGTATTTCTGATCTCACATTGTTCGCATCTATAAATGCTTCAAATGCTTCGGCGAGAACCACAAAACCTGGTGGAACCGGTATGCCTGCTTGTGTCATCTCTCCGAGAGATGCTCATTTTCCTCCTGCTTTGCTTGCATCACTTCTTCAGATTTTATGAAAGGGGAGGATCATATGTCTGTATTATAGCTTTCTTATGAAATTGTGTAGGTTTTTTATTTGGCTATGACTTTCCTAAAAATATATATACTTTGCTCATGCACAAAGACTGTATCTATCTCGATTACGCATCGACTTCTCCTCGTAAAAAAGAGATTCTTGCTGCGCGAGAACAATTTGAGACTACTTCGTATGCCAACATAGGTCGTGGAAATTATGACCTTGCTGAGGCAGCTATGATAGCCTATCAGGATTCTAAAAAGGCCGTTGCACGATGGATTGGCTGTGAACCGGTAGAGGTTATCTATACCTATTCTGCGACGTATGCCCTCAATATCCTCGCTCTAGCTGTAGAGCAAAATGGTGTCGTGTGAAAAGGGGATACGATTCTCCTCTCTATTTCTGAACATCATGCAAATATCGTTCCATGGCAGATGATAGCCGAGAGAGTTGGTGCGCAGATACGGTTTGTTCATCTCGACCAACACTATCGTCTCGATCTCGATGATTTGAGAAATAAATTGGATAGCTCTGTCAAAGTTATAAGTCTCCAATATGGGAGCAATGTGACGGGTGCCATACATCCTCTTGAGCATGTGCGGGATATTATTGGGCCTGATGTACTTTTTTGTGTCGATGCGAGTCAGATGGTCCTCCGGGGACCTCTTTCTATGAGAGATCTCCATTGTGATGCACTTGTTTTTTCGGGTCATAAGATGATGGCTGATACTGGTATCTGAGTTCTCGCTCTGTGGAAAGTCCTCCAAAAAGCATGGCAGGCACCAATAGGGTGAGGTGGTGCTATTAATTTTGTTTCTCAAGAGGGATATGAACAGGCTGGTATTCCAGAACGTTGGGAGCCGGGCACTCCACATATTACTGGTGCTGTTACACTTCGTGCAGCCGTAGAATACCTCGAAACGAAATGTCTATCAAGACGCGATGAATACAGTGCTCTTGTTACGTATGTTTCAGAAAGATTTCGCACATATATCTCTCAGTGAGTGAAGATCTTTCATTCAGATGATTCTCATTCGCTCTGAGTGTGGTCATTTGTTCTCCGAGATAAGCACTCAAATGATATAGCGGATGCATTTGCTGAAAATGGTATATGTCTCCGCTCTGGGCATCACTGTTGTGAGCCATTACATGCATATCTGTGAGTGTCTGGTACGGTCCGATTGAGCATAGGTTTTGATACAACTCAAGAGGAGATAGATAGATTTTTTGCAGTTCTAGAGACCCTCTTATAATAATTCTAAATATGGCTAAAATCAGATTCTTTTTTCTCCAGCTCTTGTTTGTCTGAACACCTCTTATATATGCTTGGTTCTATATCCCATTTCTAGGCATAGACCTCTCTGATATTGCTGAGCGTATTCCTGGACTTCGCTGGTCATGATTTGAGTCTGTGAAAGTCATGTTTCTTTTTCTCTGTGTATTTTTGGCATCTGTATTTCATGTGATTGCTCTTTTTCAGAAAAAGAAAGGAGAGATTTCTATGCTATTTTTTACAACAGCTCTGATATTTTTTGTATGGACAGCTGTAGCCCTCTTTATTAATCAACGTATCAATCCTTATTTTGCTTTTGGTAATCTGGAAAAACAGCACGGATGGTTTTTTTATACGGCATTATTGATAGTTTTTTTTCTTCTTCGACATAATACGAGCTGAGAACACAAGAAGCTTCTCTCTATGAGCTTCTGGTGATTTTTTGGTGTGACGTTGTACGCATTTTTTCAGAAAATTTGACTTGATCCGCTTCAGGATTTTTATGAGACAAGAATCGATATGCACCGAGTGTTTTCGACACTGGGGAATCCAAACTATCTTGCTGGTCTCGTACTCATGATTTTACCCCTTCTGCATGAGACAATTTTTGCTCACAAGGCTCAACATAAAGCTCTCTGGGATGTCCTCTTGTGGATTATAGGGGGCGTGCTCGTCTACTGGACAGGGAGTTATCTTGCGTGGATATTTTTTGCAGCATATGTTTTTGTTGTTGTTATGAATCATATAATAACAGAGCATAAATATCGTTCTCTTTTTTGGAGTATTTTTATTCTTTCTGTGATTGTTGCTTTGTGGTCGATTTTTTCTCAATACGGTCAGGATATATTAGCACTCCAGAAGATGCAGTGATTTATAGCTCGTTTCTATCTCTGGAAAACAGGAGCAGCAGCTCTCATGCATGATATACCTCATTTTCTCTTTGGATATGGTCCTGATGGATTTTTGTCTGTTTCAGAGTATTTCCGACATCCTCTTCTCTCTATCTACGAAGATCCTGCATATCGTATCGACAGGAGTCATAATGCCTTTATTGATTTTGCTCTTCATTTTGGTGTGCCACTTTTGTGAGTCGTTCTTTTTCTGGTTGCACGTGTTTGGAGATATCTCTCAACAGGGAAACAACTCTCGCTTGTTTTCTTTGCTCTCTATTTCTCCTTTAATATTCCTGTCTTGGTTCATTTTCTCTTAATTCTCCAGATTCTTGCAAGTGTTGAAAAAAAGAGAATTATTCGCCGATAATGCCGTGATCCTGTAGTATTTCTGCAGTCTTTTTTCAGAACGTATTTTCTGCTTTTTCAAAACTCCATGTTGCTAGTTCTTCGACGCGGGAGACAGAGTGAAATATCTTTTTTCTAGCTACTGGTCAGATGCCTGGTATCTCATCAAGGAGAGTTTTTGTATAGGATTTTTCCCGAGAACTACGATTGTAATTGATAGCAAAACGATGGGCTTCATCACGAATTTTCTGGAGTATCATAAGTTCTCATGATCACTTTTCGAGGAGAATTGGTTCAGGATTGTGTGGAAGGAATACTTCTTCAATTCGCTTCGCCAGGGATATGAGTGGTGGTACAAAATGGGGCGAATGTCTCTTGATAGCTTCTTCAGCATGAGAGAGTTGTCCTTTACCACCATCGATGATGATGAGATCTGGCCATATATCTTCCTCTCGGAGTGCTCAGAGAGTTCGTCTGGTGAGTATCTCATCCATAGAAGCAAAGTCATCTATTCGACCTGTTTCCAGGGTTTTTATTCTGTATTTCTTATATTTCTTTGGTTCTGGTTTGCCATTTACGAGCACAGATTTGCTTGCGACTGTGTGTTCCCCGTGACTGTGCGATATATCGAAACATTCAAAAACTATTTCTTTTTTCTTTTCTAGTTCTCCTGTTTCAAATCATAATTTTTTCATTAAATCTACCATTGTTTTTTTCGATAGAGTGGCATTTTTGAGTCCAGACATCTCTTCTTGGTATGCAAAATTCAGGAGGTTGGTATGAGCAAATTCCAGGACACGGACTTTTTCTCAGCGGCTTGGTTGTTTGATGTCGATATTTTCGGCCTTGATAAAGTCCTGGAGTTCGACCATCGTGCTGATGTTTATATCCGTGTAGACCTTTTTTACATGATTTTCTGAGAGATACTGGATGACTGATTGGCTTGTGAGTGCATCGACTGTTTCTCCGAGGGGATTGGTTATTTTGAATTCGTGGACACCTATTATCATACTGTTTTTTACCTCAACACAGCTCATGAAGAGGTGGCTGTATTTTTCGAGCGTGACAATAATCGTTGCGTCGCCTGATATCACATCCCTGACAATCTGTTTATTGCCGGTTGATTCTATCTGGGAAATGAGATTTTTATATTCTGATGCTGATTCAAATTCTCTTTTTTGAGCAGCTTCTTTCATTTTCTTCTCTAGATCTGCGAGGACATCGTCTTGTTTACCCATGAGAAAATCCCTCGCTTGTCCCAGTCTCTGTTTGTAGAGTGCTATTTTTTCAACTTCACCAGTACAGTGCCCGGGGCAGAGCCCTATGTAGGTATCCATGCATGGTGGTCAAAATTTCTCTATCTTATCGTGATTTCCGAGCTTAAAGAGTTTTCGTATAAAACGGACATAACTGTAGGTGTCGAAATACTGACTGTATGGTCAGAAATATTCTCCTTGTTTTGTTTTTATTCTGGTTCGTACGAGACAGGGGATTTCATCGTCTGTTATTTTTATGTAGGAGAGATTCTTGCCGTCTTTCATCAGGACATTGTATTTTGGCTGATTTTTTTTAATCAGATTTGTCTCGAGCATCAGAGCTTCTATATCTGTTTTTGTTTCTATGTAGTCGATTTTTTCGACTATTTTTACCATTTTCTTTTTGGCGAAATTGAGTGACGCGTTTGGTACAAAATAGGATTTTACCCGTGATTTGAGATTATTTGATTTACCTATGTAGATAGTCGCTCCTTCTTTATTTTTCATCAAATATACCCCTGGACATGAGGGTATATGGGTATAGAGTGTCTTTTTTGGGTTGTCTTTTTTTGCCACGAGAGTAGCTTATTTTCTTTCGATAAAATCGCAATATCTAGGTAGTGACAAAATTGGTAGGGGTTTCCCAGAGTTCAAAATGTTCGAGTTTCACATTTATACCTGTTTTACGTAAAACTCCTTCTATTTCACGAATCATCATGATCGAAATTATCTCTGTTGTAGGAGGAGAGGCAAGCTCTTTTTTGTGTTTGCTTTTACCCAGGCTGAGTCAAAATGTATCTCATGTATGAAATACTCATTTTCATGCCCAACTTTCCTGGAGTTTCTTTTCTATTTCTGTCGTCACTAATTTATATTCTTCAGAGCTCAATTCTCGGTCAAATTGTATTTTTGGTACCCACCTGTGACTGTGAGGATTTTCACATATTCAGAGTCAGATGATTCTGTGCGCGAAGACGAGATTACATTCATAACTCGTTCGTTTTTTGGGCTTCCACATTCTCTCTATTTTTACATCCCCTTGATTACTCCATACTTCCCATGTTTTCCTTGGTTCTCATGAATACCGTAGACTACTTAATTCGAGAGGCGTGTGTATTGCTCTCCTAAGAGCGTCAAACATCACAAGAGGCAAGCCTTCTATCGCACCATGAGGCGTCTCAATGAGATGCATGCCTTTGATTCTACATTTATCTACCACTTTTCCCATATTGGATTCAATGATAAGTCTGTGTTCAAATTCTTCTTTGAGTACTTTCCTTATCCACTCTTTATACTTTGCGAGATCCACAATCATTCCTGTTTCTGTATCAACAGGTCAAGATGAGATGATATCTAGATCAATTCTTCCACCACCAAATCAATTTTCACTGAAATGACCTATGCTGACATGTTCGTGCATTCAGAGATGGATATTATTGGCTATTGATTTTATATCTGGCATATTTTATGTACTATAACTATTTTATAGAAAATGACAAATAAAAACCCCTACGGTGAGTAGGGGTTTTAGTTTAGAATTTTATTTCTTGATTATTCAGCCATGAGACGACCAATAGCAGCATCAAAGTTTGCTTCTGGTTGAGCGCCTGATACGACTTCATATTTACCAGTCTTAGTATTGATGAGGACGTTTCCTGGAGTACCGTTGACGCCGAATTTGCTAGATCCTTCTGACATGTGAGCATCAACACGAGCCTTGAATTTACCACTATCAACACATTTTTTGACACTTGCGGCATTGAGACCAATTTCTTTTACTGCTGCATCTACTACATCCTGAGAAGGAGTTCCTTTTGAGAAGATTTTTTCTACGAATGCGAAGTATTTATCAGATCCGCCTGCTTCAGCGACACATTCAGCAGCTTGAGCTGCTGGCATAGCTGTTGGGTGGAATGGGAGAGGGTAGTGTTTGAAAGCAAATGCGAGTTTATCACCATACTTTGCTTCGAGGTTTTTGATAGCTCCAGAATCATGAAGTCTCTTGCAGAAAGGACATTCGAGATCTGAGTATTCAATCCAGAGGATTTGAGCTGATTCGTCACCTTTGACGTATGTATCCTTTGTGAGTTTTGCTATGTCGTCTGATGAGAGAGAGCCTGTAGCCTTTGGTTCAGCTGTTGGCTGAGTGTTGTTTGATGGTTGTTCTCCATTGAGCATGCTTGCCTGAGATTCAAGAGATTGTTTTACATTTTCAGCATATTTTGGATTGTTTACCATAGCCTGGTAGAGCTTGTAATTTGCACGACCACCAACCTGGTCAATTTGAGGTTTTTGGATCATGAAATAGTTTGCTACGATTGAGATAATCGTGCTGGCAGCAATCGCTGCATAGACTGTAGAATGATTATGTTTGTCCATACTTGGGTATAAATTTAGGAATTAAAGGACCGCCCTAGTATATTTTTGTATGTTTCAATCGCAAGGCATCTGAGGTGTCACTCTCTTTACTTTCCGGAGCTCCATTGTACACTCCAAACTTGGACATAAAAATATTTCTTTGACAGAGTCGGACTTTTTTTTAGAATGCACGCACATTTTACGGAGGGATGGCAGAGCGGTTTAATGCAACAGTCTTGAAAACTGTCGTGGCGCAAGTCACCCTGAGTTCGAATCTCAGTCCCTCCGCCATGAATAATAATTTATCCCAGGCAACTGGGATTTTTTTGTAATAAAGACAAAGGATAGTATCATCATCTTATGAAAATATTTTTATTGAGTTATGTGAGTGCATTTATTGCCATGCTTCCACTGGATGCTTTTTGGCTTTATTTTGCCAATTCTCGTATTTATAAACCGAGAATAGGTCATTTGCTGGCATCTCAGCCTGATTTTTTTGCTGCTGGTATTTTTTATATCCTCTATATTGTCGGATGTGTTGTTTTTGTTGTTATGCCTGCTCTTCGTGTCCAGGCATCACCACTATCAGTTTTCTGACATGGCGCCTTATTTGGACTTATCGCCTATGCCACTTTTGATCTCACGAGTCAGGCTTTGCTACGAGATTGGCCGTGGCAGGTTACTCTGATAGACCTCATCTGGGGCTCTCTCCTGACAGCAGTTGTTTGTCTGGCATCTTTTTTTGTTACACGTTATTTTTTCTAAAAAATGTCAGAAATACTTCAATTGTACTTCGCTCTGATCGTTTTGATTTCTGTGTACATGGCATGCTGGTATATACTATCACTTGTATTCCGTAGAAATGATGTTGCGGATGTGGCATGGTGAATAGGATTTCTGGTGGTAGCTTGGTATTCATTGTTATCAGCTCCATCTGGTTCCTACTTGAGCTTTATTGTGACTGTACTTGTGTCTATCTGGTCCGTCAGGTTGTCACTACATATATTTCTGAGAAATCTCTGAAAAGGCGAGGATTATCGTTATAAAAATTGGAGAGATTCCTGGTGAAAATGGTTTTATATTCGTTCTTTTTTCCAAATATTTGTATTGCAGGGTTTTTTGTTATTGGTTATATCATTACCTGTTGTAGTGGTTCATTTTTCCAGAGTAGATTTTTCGTATATTCATGGTTTCGGTCTTTGTTTCTGGGGTATTGGTTTCTTATTTGAGTCTGTCTGAGATTATCAGCTTACTCAGTTTAAGAAAAATCCTCGTAACAGGGGACAATTGATTCGTTCTGGACTCTGGTCTCTCTCTCGCCATCCGAACTATTTTGGTGAAGTACTTCAGTGGTGGTCTCTTTGGGTATTTACCTGGACGACGCCTTATTTTTTCCTCGCATCTATCGGTCCTCTCACTATTACGATCTTGATTCTCTTTGTTTCATGAATACCTATGCTCGAGAAAAAGATGTCTCTTCGTCCTGATTTTGCTGATTATGCAGCGAAAACAAATAAGTTTTTCCCTTGGTTTTCTCACGGTTTTTCTCTCTTGCAGAAACGTACAAAATAATATACACTATCGCTATGCAATATCCGAATCATTCTCCGTGGATAGAACAGATGGATCCGACTGTGTCATATCCTCCTCTAGATACCCATCAAAAAGCTGATATCGTGATAGTGGGGGCTGGAATTGCAGGAGTTTCTACAGCGTATCAGATTCTGACACAGACAGATCTCTCGGTCGTCCTCTTGGAAGCGAAGAAAATAGCTCATGGCGCGAGCGGCCATAATGCCGGACAGGTTGTTCTCTATTTTGAGAAGCCTTTTCAGGAAATAGTGCACGAATATGGTCTCCAAAAAGCTATCGATGGTCAAAAAGCTCTCTTTCGCGGTTTTGAAATACTGGAAGAGATGGTAGAAAAACTTCGTATGAAGAAAAATCTCGAAGTATGTGAAGGATATATGGGAGTTCGTTCTCTTGAGCAACTTATTCGTCATCTCGAAAACAAGTTTTTAAGAGATACAGGAGGTGCTCAGTTTGATGCGATTTTCATAGACAGACACTGGTCTCTCATCCATGATCTTCCTGAGAAGTTTCGAGATATGATAACCATAGTAGATCAGGATTTCATACGAGAAAAACTTGAAACACACGAGTATTTCCCGGTTATGCTCACAAGTAAAAAGGCTTGTGCGAATTCGGCACTTTTTTGTCAGAATGCAATTCAGTATTTACTCAAACACCATTCTAAAAAATTTCATATTTATGAACATGCTCCTGTGTCTGAAATTCGTCTTTTCCCTGATCGTGCGAACGAAGTCTGGGTTGATGAGTTTCGAGTAGAGGGGTGAGAAGTCGTACTGTGTACGAATTGATTTGAGCATTTTCATATTGTTGATCTTCATCACTCGAGTTCGAGAGAGCGGGATAAGGTGTTTCATAAAAATATACAATGACTCGTTGGATATATGGCGGGGTTTTTTTCTCCGCACAGGAAGGCCAGTGCTATCAGCTATTATCCAGAAGCTCTCCCGGTTGATTGGCAGTCTGAGAAGTATTTTTATGTTACGCGTCGTACTTTTGAACAAAATAATGAAAAAAAGAGTCTCATATGTGTATGAGGTCCTGATAGTCTCGTCCCTCACGAAACACCCTACGATCCATCAACGCACGATCCAAAGGAATCCTATGATGAGATACAGAAATTTCTCAAACAGTATAGAACAGAAGAGGTTCCTGAAAACTTCCCTTACACATGGCATGGCCTGATGGGATACACTCACACTGGACTCCGTTATATAGGCCAGGATCCTCATACACCACATCTCTGGTATAATCTCTGATGTAATGGTGTTGGTATTGTTGGTTCGGTGTATGGTGGTTGGAAAATCGCAAAAATTCTCTCTGGGACATCATTTCCAGCAAGTATCTTTGATCCTCAATAGTTGCAATATCTGATTTCGTGATAGGATATCGGCATGTCAAAAAAAGTCCTTGTCTGACTCTCTGGCGGTGTAGATTCCGCTGTTTCAGCGTACTTACTCAAAAAACAAGGATACGAAGTGAGCGCGGGATTTATGATCAATTATCTTACTGAAGATGATAGTTGTCCGACACGGGTCGATATGGCCGTTGCTCAGGAGGTTGCCGAGTATCTGGAGATTCCTTTTTTTACTTTTGATTTTATCCAGGAGTATGAAAAGAGAGTTCTTCAATATATCTTTGAATGATACAAGAAATGACTCACGCCCAATCCTGATGTTTTCTGTAATACATGGATAAAATTTGATCTTTTCCGAGAAGAAGCATTGTCTTATGGATATGATATGGTTGCAACATGACACTATGCTCAGATACGCTTACAAGATCAGGAGATTCATCTCCTTCGAGGTGTCGATCCAGAAAAGGATCAGAGTTATTTTCTCTCAGCCCTGAGTCGTGAACAGCTCCATCAGACACTTTTCCCAATAGGGCATCTGTATAAAAAACAAGTTCGAGAAATAGCTCTCGAAGCTGGTCTGCCAAATGCAGGGCGGAAAGATTCTCAAGGACTCTGTTTTGTTGGTAAAGTTGATTTTGCCAGCTTCCTCAAATCACACATCACGCCCCAGAAATGATATATACGAGATACTCATGGTACTATTCTTGGTGAGCATGATGGGGCATTTCAGTATACGATTGGTCAGAGAAAGGGTATAGGCGTCTGAGGCGGCCCAGCTCTTTATGTCATCGAAAAAGATGTTGAGACGAATACAGTTATTGTAGGGGAAGAAACTGATCAGAGATTATTTCGTCAGGAGTGCTGTCTTGTGGATATGAATTGGATAGCTGATGTGCAGTTTCCTCTTGAGTGTGAGACCATGATTCGCTACCGTCAAAAACCACAAAAAACTTTTATTACAGAAGAAAATGATTCTCTTTTGGTGCGATTTCAGGAACCACAGAGAGCTATTACGCCAGGGCAAGTCTGTGCTATCTATGATGGTGAGAGAGTACTCTGAAGTGGTATTATTTCTCTGTAGTTTTTACTTTTTCTTGAAAACATCATTGTCATAGACAACAGTGCTGCCAAATTGGTTTTTTCTTGACCGGTGAGCGTGTATATTCTGGGAGTATGACCTGAGACATGCTGTAAATAGTGAATCTCTTTAAAATATACGGATTTGATTCATCGTTGTTATATCTCTTGCAGAGGAATTCTGCAAAATATCGTGTATGTTCCTGATTCTTGTAACTTCAGAGGAGATTGTAGATATATTTTCTCCATCGATCTCATTCTGTGAGCGTGTGGAGATCGTCTGGCTTCTCAAATGAGACAACTCCATCTGATTTCTTTCCATAGACATAGTCTTTCCAGAGGTCTCTTTTGATCATTTTTCGTTGAGGCCCTTTTGTGATGAGATCCCCATCAATGACAAACCAGAAATCGACATTTCCAGGATCTGGAGCAAACATTCCCCAGTACTGATCTATTCTTGGCAGAAATATCCACCAATGAACCATGCCAGTATGCCAGGCGAAAAGTTTTCTCAAAAGAGTATTTTCTGCGACAATATCAAATTGCCTTCCTTTTGCTACATCACAAGACAGAGGTCGTCGTGCTGCCATGAAATCTGGTCCAATCCAGCCGCTATTGCTGCCTGTTGTCATATCATCGAATACTCGAGTTTTTCTCTCTGAGGCGAGACCTATGCCACTGAGGGGCCATGTCTTCAGGAATGGTCACCATTCTTTTCCACAGTTCATCACTGCTATGTTGATTGCGAGCATGCTATAGAGTGAGAGAACACATATAGCTCCACCGATAATCTTCCAAATGCGGTAATTTGCTGCTGGCTGTACTGGACGGGGGAGTGTACAGAGTTTTCTTTTTCCTGAGATAAATCTATATATTTTTCTGCCGATGAAGCGTGATATCTTTGTACCCAGAAAACCAGCAAATACTCTACCATAAAATGATGATCGCATAAGTTCGACGAAAGCGTCGTACCCGAGATAATTCTTTTTACCTCGATTCACGACCCACATATCATTTTTTTCTGAAATTTTCTGAATCGTTGCTGGAGCGTCACTGAGCCCCACATATGCCACTCAGGAGAGGAGTCAGAAGTTTTGAATAACTCGAATCCACCTCGTGCAGAGCCCACAATGATTATCATAGTAGACTGTTGCGGTGGATTTTGGAGAGAATTTTGGAATTATTGTGTCCCAGAATCCTCATGGTAAAAATGCGAGCATCGCTGTCATCGAGACCCATGGGAAAATACCGACACTAATATGGGTGACTATTCCCAAATGGAGACCTATGATAGCGAGAACGCCACCAATACGAGCCCAGGTATGAAAGAGTGGTAGTATGAGAAGCAATGGCCCTATAAATTCTGCGAACATGCTCGCTCCAGAGAGAAATCTCATGATGGTCGGATGTGTATAGATGATGAGTCCAAAAGGGAGCCTAAAGGTTTGCAGGGAAAGTATCTCATAGACAGCAGAATGTGTAACGTACCATTCAGGTCAGAGTTTCATGTAAGCTGTGACCCAGTAGAGAAATACTTGTTGGGCGATAAAACCAATTGTTCCTAGAGTAATGATATATTTCAGAGTCGGAAGAGCGTATTTATTTTTATCCCAAGACCAGTATCTATCAAGCGGGAGAAATATTGACCAAAACAATACAACACGCAGCAGATCATCAGCTGCAGAATTGATAATCATGTTTCTGTTATGGAGCGATACGGTCAGTATCCAGATGGCTATAGTGGCGATTTTGGTTCTATACCCTACGAGGAGCCAGAGCGCGAGAAAACCATGAAGAGTAAAAATAAGAATCTGAAACCAGAGTTGTCCGCTCGCTGTATGGAGTGTCCATGTTGTACTATTTTCCCACAGTTCAAAAAATGCTTTTCTCGGGAATATCCCCATATCGGTATAGTGCTCAACGAGGTATCTCGATCGGAGAATCAGGTCAGCTATGACCACGAGAGCGAGTCCTACACGGAAGAGGCTGAGTGATCGCAGGTCGAGTGACCAAGCACGTGCAATTCGTTTTCCAATTGCTCGACTATAGGATGAGAGAGAGTGTTCCATAGATTACTCTTATCGTACCAAACTCCCATAAAATACAACACTTGATGCGGTTTCCAGACCTTGCATTTTGGTATTCTTGATTATGATTTTTAAGTATTTTATTACTTTTCTTTTATGTCATCATTTATCGAAGAATTCAAGGCTTTTGCTATGCGAGGAAATGTCGTCGATCTCGCTGTGTGAGTAGTTATTGGTGGTGCATTTGGCAAGATTGTGACCTCTCTCGTGGCTGATATCATCATGCCCATCCTCTCTTTCTTTACTGGAGGTATTAATTTCACAGAATATAAAATTATCGTGAGAGCTGCTGTGGACGAAATTCCAGGTATACAAAAAGCAGTACCAGCTATTTCCCTTAATTGGTGAAATTTTCTTCAATCAGCAGTCGATTTTCTTATCATTGCCTTCTGTATATTCCTCGTTATCAAAGCGATGGCAAAAATCCAGAAACCAGCTGAAAAAGCTCCTGAAGGTCCAAAGGGTCCATCTCAAGAAGAACTTCTGACGCAGATTCGAGATTTACTGAAGAAATAGGTATTTTTTCAGAGTAAAGGTGGATATTGCATATTTTTAATAATAATTATTATATATTCATATGCTCGAATCTTCTACTCATATTAGTACTCATCCTGCTCACATATTGTGAGAAATTCGTAGAGTTTCTGATATTATTTTTTCAATTGTTCAAGGGAAAGAGTTTTGATCGGCTGCTTTTCCAAATGAGAGATTTAAAAAATCTGGAATAGAGGGGCTGTATTTACTGACAGAGGATTTATCATGAAAATGACTATTTGATAGTATGCAGTATTCTGCCAAGCAAAAACGGTCAAGAGGAATAGATTTTTCTCTTTGACGCACTTTCTGGACTTACACTTTGTATAAGAATGCAAAAATAACATGAATCCATATCGATTCAAGTAGTATAAAACCTCACATAAAGGCAGGTTGATATTTTGACCATGATTGATCTATGCCAAATGGCGTGAATCCGCTACGTTTTCCAGAGTACATATCAGTTCTTGAACAAACTCAACAAGCTCTCGAAAAATTTAGAGCACTCCTTGTTTAGATGACAAACTCTCCATCACGATAAATTACTTTTTCTGTGCCGTCTTTGAGGGTAGCGGTGACCGTTCTATTCGTTGTGCTCATCATATCGGTGTGGACGACGGAGTCATTGTAGCCGAGGCGTTCCCATTCTTCCTGCGTTGTATTTGCTACGTCGCCAGTATAGGCGTCTTTGTATGCCATACCGAGAGCGATATGCGTATTACCAAACGGTCCACCGACATTTTCATCGTAGAGTGTTTCTCCCATGAA
>CAZRUI010000007.1:0-26959 GCA_964603225.1 uncultured Candidatus Peribacteria bacterium
TGTTTGCTCGTGGATTCTACTTTTTCTGCCTGAGTTGCAAATCGTTTGAGAGGTATTTCGTGCAAATCATGGCCAATACGCATGGCGAGACGATAGTCCTCTAGAGTATTCATGGCTTCGTGAATTTTGCTTCTACGCTCAGATTTTTCAAAGACAGCATTTGCCTGGGAAATACATCTCACAGTCTGAAAAGCACTCTCCCGCAGTGTCGTACCAAGAGTGTATTTCGCATCTTTTGAGAATCACTTTGTCATCATGTACGTCTCCATGAGGATACTATACGCCTCCCTATACACAGGAAGTCACTCGTGCATAACCATAGTGAAAACAGGTTACAAAAAATGGCTCAAAGTAACAAAGCAAAAAAAGAACAAAGTATCGAATATTATGCATCCAAAAGACGGACACTGTGACCGAAAGTAGGAATGTCAGTGAAGATGACGCAACCGCGGTCCGCACTAACGAAGAGGCACTCACGATCATCCCGAGACCACAGATCAGCGTAGCCGCCAGCATCGTAGAGCAGATCGTAAGAAGGGTGAACCCATCCATTGAGGGCAATCTGAAGAATCCGACCAAGATTGTAAAAGTTATTACTATCTCATTTCACTAGCTTATTCATCTCTTCCCAAGAATCTCATCCTCACTTATTCTCAGGCAGAGTTCACAGTCTCTGGGCTGCTTTTTGGTCAAAATACATAAATTCTCCATCTCATAATTGACCTCCAGTAAATGACAACACTCTCTCTTTGACACGCACACTATATACTCCTACTTCTAATACAGTTTCTGCAGCAGAATAAGCATTTTGCATAGCGATGGGGGTTAGCTTACCTATTTGGCATTTACCCATGAAAGTCGCTCCAGGAAAAGCAGGGTTCACTCATTCAAAAGCGGACAATTTAAATTTTTTTCTGACTTCATCTGAAAGTGGAGAATCAAGTGCTGGGTAAAGTTCTCAACTTTTTGGAAGAGTTTCTCAGAGAGATGCTCGTAGTGCTCGATTCATATGGGGCGAAACTACAGGATTTCAGAGAATCTCGGCTATTGTGCTTGTTGGTATACCATGAAGATCATGAAGCTTGTTGACTCGTGGGTCTGGCGTACTGATTTGTGGTCCTAAGGGAGCGGAATTTTTCATAATATATTGATTATAATAAAAACATTATTGATATATTTTTTATTTGTCAATATTTTGCTTTTTTTATGGTAATATATATATTCTGCCCATGCACGGCATCCTCTATTACTCAACTATCTCTGGAAATACTCGTCTCGTCGGCGAGGCTCTTCAGGGTATTTTTGCCAATGCTGGCATCACGCTCACCCTCCAGGATGTCGCAGAAGATACAACTTGGCAAGATGAGGTCGATTTTGCGATGTTTGGCTCTGGGACGTATGCGCACGGTATGATAGAGAAAAGTCTCAGAAAATGCGTGGAGGAAATTTGGAAAGAAAAAAAGATACGAATCCCCTGCGCTGCTATCGGCCTCGGTGATCATCGCTACGACCGGGAATACAATATGTACGCTGCTGACCAGCTCGAAGACTGGATCCACGAACACGGTGGCGAGCTCATCTGTACAGCTCTCCGCATCAATCGGAGTCCTGTGAAACCAAACAATCAAAAAATCATAGAAAACTGGGCAAAGAATTTTATTCAATCACTCCGAAAATAATGAACATCATCCTCACTTGATCCTCTGGCTCTGGTCTCCTCTCTGCAGGAGATATTGTGATGGAGTGACTCCAGCATGCGGGGTACTTCGTCGTCGCTGACCGTGAATATCCGAGCCTCATCAAGGGGGGATGCTCATATTTTCGTATTGAAGTCTGAGTAAGCCTGATTCATAGTATCTCAGAATTTGCTGATATCATCGTCGCATTTGATCGTGTCGGGTCAAAAAATGCTCTTCCTCACGTGAGAAACGGCGGACTCATGATCTACGGTGACGAGATGCATGATAAAATACCAGGATATACCAACACAATCCAAGAGAAAAAACTCACGACACTGTTTATACCAGAATACGCGACTCCAAAGAAATTTGGTGCCAACGAACTCCTCTCCAATATGCTCATGATCGGAGCGCTCTGGCGCGCTCTCGGTCTCCCTGTTGATGGACTTATTAAAGCGGTCGAAAAACGATTTGCGAGTAAACCAACACTTCTCGCGCTCGATGTCGCTCTTATCAACCACGGATACAACCTCCAGGATGCGACAGTCAGTAATTCTCTCGAACCATTTACCCTCCCAGAAACAACCAATACTCTCACAGACTACAAAGTCCTCGATGGAAACGAAGTCCTCGCGCTCTCTGCGGTCCATCACGGTGTCCGAGCGTACTTCGCTTATCCGATGAGTCCGAGTAGTACGATTCTCAGTCACCTCGCGAATTGGGCAGATAAAACAGGCATGCACGTCGAACAGGTTGAAGACGAAATCAGTGTCTCGCAGATGACACTCGGTGCGAGCTTCGCTGGTACGAGAAGTTTGTGTGCCACTTCTGGTGGAGGATTTGACCTCATGACAGAAACCGTCTCTCTCGCCGGTATGATTGAAACACCTCTCACAATCATAGTCGCTCAGCGACCTGGCCCTGCGACTGGTCTCCCGACATGGAGCGGACAAGAAGACCTGAATCTCGCTCTCTACAGCGGACACGGAGAATATGCGAAAGCGGTCATCGCTGTCGGTGATCATGCGGAAGCTTTCAAAGTATTGGGTGTTGCTCTCAATATCGCAGAAACCTGTCAAATCCCTGTTATCGTTCTGACGGATAAAACTCTCGCAGAAACCAATGCGACCGTGAGTCCAGCATCACTCGTCGGAGTAGACATCGAACGCGGTATCACCACTGATACAGCCGAACTCACGAGCCAATCTCGCTACGGCCTCACTGACTCTGGACTCTCTCCTCGCTGGCTCCCAGGAACTGGACCTCGCTATTATGTCAATGGTGACGAACACGGACCAGATGGAACACTCCGCGAAGATGCAGCAGGTGTCGCTGAAGCTCATGAAAAGCGCATGCGAAAAATGAAAACACTCGAAGAGGCTACGCCAGAACCAATCCTCTATGGAAATCCTAATGCAAAAATCACGCTCGTCGGATTCTGAAGTACAAAAATGGAAGTCATGGATTTCCTCAGTGACAAAGTAAACTATCTCCACTACACGAATATCTGGCCTCTCAAAACAAAGACGATTAAAGAGCTCGAGAAAAAAGGAAACAAAATCATCGTGGTCGAACACAATATGACAGGACAATTTGCGAGTCTCCTCAAAGGCGCTGGAGTCCGTATCAATGAAGAGTGGAAGAAATACGATGGTCGCAGGTTTTATCGAGAGGAAATGAAAAGAAAGATTGAAAAACTCAATTCTTCCAACTGATTATCGCGACTACTCAAAAGATTGCAGAGGTATTTTGGTTAAACCGACAACATTCCTGAATCAGTACTTAAAAAAATCTCAACCAATCCATATATTCTCTCCGGCAAGATGTATATCTATTACATCATAGTTAAAATCAGAAATTTTTGCTGTGTTATCAATATTACCTTCTGAATCCAGTACTACTATATTACCCACTTTCTCTCCATTATAACGAGTAAAGACTCATCCAACAATTATCTTCCCATTTGGTAAGGACTCAATCGTTAAAACTTGATTCTCGTTATCATCTCTTAGGTCAAATCAGGTTCCTTGTTTATTAAAAGTTTTATCTACTGAACCGTCTTTCATTAAACGCACAATTCAATTTCTCTTAGCTCATCCATAATTTCTAAATTGGCCTCCTGCAAATAAACTTCCATCCTTTAAAAGTAATAGATTGTTGACAAAGCCATAACTTCAATCAAGTCAATTTCTTCTGAAATCATTATCAATTTTCCCTTCAGAAGTAAACTTAATTAGTCAAATTTTTTTATATTCATCTTCAACAAAATCTGATAAATATCATCAAGCAACTATTGAGCTATCTGGTAATACAACAAAGTTCTGAATCCATCCATCAATTTTGGTATTTTTCAATCATAAAAAACTTTTATCTAAGGTTCCATCATTGTTTAAACGAGCAATTCAATCAACATCGTCGCCATTATAACTAGAAAAATTACCTCAAATCAGTATTTTCTCGCCTTGCAATGCAATATCATTTACTCTTCAGTTTGGTATGCCATCAAATCATGTGCCAATATCAAATGTGCGATCTATACTACCATCAGAATTGAGCCTAATAATATTATTAGCTCTTTCTCAGTTATATCCACCAAAGTAACCACCTACTACTACCTTACCATCATTTTGAATTAAAATAGCTGAAATACCAATGAATTTATCATAATCTTCTTTGTGTCCTTCGAATCATTTACCAATATTAAAAGTATTATCCACAGTACCATCAGAATTTAATCTCATCAAAAGGTTTTCATTAAAACCATAAGAGAATCTTCTTCAAATCAATATTTTTCCATCAGGATAACTTGCTATCACATTAACTCCATAAGGAGAAGAACCTCAAACAGTTAAATTGATATATAGGCGGTACAGTCACAATCCAGCTCAAATCAAAATCGCAGTAACCAAAAATCATAATAGTATTTTTTTCATAGCCTTCATTATACCTATATTCCAGAAAATAAAAAGCTTGATTCATGTACAAAACGGACGATACTAGGAGGTATGAAAAACAAATACGTCCTCATCCTCGTGCTCGCTCTCATAGCACTCGGAAATGCTGCCTATCTCAGCTACACCGCCTACCAACTCCTCCATCCTGTCGCAGGAGTCACCATCACGAGTGCCTGTGATATCAGCAAGACGCTCTCATGCTCAAATGTCATCGTCCATCCAGATACGATGATCGCCGGTATCCCCTTCCCCTACCTCGCTCTCGTCGTCTACCCCATCATCACACTCCTCGCCATCTGGGGTCTCGTGAGTATGACCGCTAAACCTGCAAAAATCATAAATTGGATAGCTCTCGCGGGAATGTGTTTCAATGGATACATCATCTCTCAAGAAATCCTCTACGTCCACGCCTACTGCCTCCTCTGTCTTATCTGTGCAGCTATTATTGTCACTATATTTGGAATCAGTTGGACGATGAGGAAGTAAAATATTTTTAAATATAAAACATCATCTCTATAGTATGAACAATTTAGAAACAATACTCACTCGCTGAACACATTTAAATGCGTCAGATGCTTTTATTGAGCAAGGTGATGCTGTTAGATTTAAAGTACATGGTGAAACAACTGTACAAGAAGATTTAGCTGCTATACAATCTGAACAAGATATTATAGCTTTCCTGAAAGAACATATTCCTGGTATAGATATTGAAGGAGTTCTCCAAAATAAAAAAGAAGTAGATTGATCACTGACTCTTGGCGATGGAACATTTGTGCGAGCAAATGTTTATAGAACTTCTCAAGGAGTTGCAGCAACTTTACGATATTTACCAAATTCCATACCTGAATTAGAACAACTCTGATTACCAGAAAAAGTTCTAGAATTTCCAAATCTAAAAGAATGACTTGTATTAGTGACTGGAACAACTGGTTCAGGTAAATCAACAACACTTGCAAGTATTATTCATAGAATTAATCAAACTCGAAGATCCAACATAATAACTCTAGAAGATCCAATAGAATACAAGCATTCAAATATCCACTCCAAAGTCCAACAAAGAGAAGTATGAAGAGATACTGAATCTTTTAGATCAGGCTTGCGAGCTGCTCTGAGACAAGCCCCCGATGTTTTATTGGTGGGTGAATTGCGGGATTATGAGACTACCTCTCTTGCGTTAACAGCAGCTCAAACTGGTATACTAGTACTTGGAACGCTTCATACAAATGGTGCGGCCAGTACAGCCACAAGAATACTAGATATTTTCCCTCCTGATAGTCATAATCAGATAAAAACTATGCTCGCTGAGACACTTCGATGAGTCCTATGGCAAGCACTAGAAAAATCTGTTCAAGGCTGAAGGGTTCCAATTTGTGAGTTACTCTTACCACATGCTGCTATTAGAAATGGTGACTTGGCAGCAATACAACGAGCTATCAATGCCGGGAAAAAAGATGGAATGATATCAAAAGCCCATTTTGCACAAGAACTCAGTAGAGATGGCATAATATCAGATGAAGTATTGGCAAAATATCCTTTAATGTAAACAATATTTTTGAATAAAATTTTATGAACTCCCCTTCCTACTTTGAAATCCAGGTTACAAATCCTCGTGCATCTATCAGTTTTTATAGCGCGGTCTTTGGCTGGTCATTTGAGCTTGATCCATATATTCCTATTCCCTACTATCGTATCCAGACAGGCGGGATGATGGGTGGACTCATGCAGCGTGAGACACCATGGAATGAAGGTATGAAGTGAACGACGAATGCATTTATGTGTTCGATGCAGGTAGAGGATTTCGACGCTATGCAGGAAAAAATCCTCGCGAATGGTGGTGTGGTCGCAATTCCAAAGTTTGCTGTCCCAGCAAAATGCTGGCAAGGATATTTCCTCGATAATGACCGAAATGTCTTTGGACTGTATCAGGTCGATGAGAGTGCAAAATAAAAATTAACATGCTACCCTGAAACGAGAGTCCGAGAGCAAATACTGTCTGAGCGTCGTGAATGCAGAAATAAAGCTGCCGAAGTGGAGAGCGAGTTTATTTGCTCTCGGCAGTTTTGGATACTTTTGCTGTCAAAAGTATCGGAGAAATGCCCAAAGGTATTTCGAGTGGAATAAAACATAGTGCGAATCTGTATCTGGCCTGGACCTGCCTACCGGCAGGCAGGTTCCGTTTTTCAACGGTATGACAGAATTACATTCTTGTTTTCTCTCTCAAAGAAGTACAATGATTTTACTGTATTTCTTTTTTCTTTTTTATGCTTGCAAACGCCCTGGGGTATATCTGGATGATCGTGATGAATACGCTCGCGATTGTACTTCCGTTGGGTGGTATTTCGACGCAAGCACTCTCAGAACGCTATGATAATCCTTTTACACCAATAGGATTTACTTTCTCTATCTGGAGCGTGATTTACCTGCTCTTATTACTCTTCACATTTATACCACTCTGGCAGTCATGGCAAGGCAAAAAGACGACACCCGTGCAAAAAAATATCGCATGGCTCTACCCTCTCTCATGTCTCCTGAATGGTCTCTGGATTGTCGCATGGCAATATCAATTTATCGGTGTCTCAGTCGTGATTATGATAGGACTCCTCGTGACACTGATCCGTATCCATATGGCGGTACGTGCAGCGAAGCCAACACGATTTGATAGTATCATGACGCTCCCTGCTTTTAGCATCTATCTCGGCTGGATATCAGTCGCGACAATTGCGAATATCACAGCATGGACGGTAAGTATTGGTTGGGGCGGTTGGGGGATTTCTCAGATAGCGTGGACGAATATCATGGTCGTCGTCGCAACCCTCCTCGGCACAACGCTCTACGTAAAATATCGCGATGCTTGGTTCAATGTTGTCATTATTTGGGCTCTCTTTGGCATCATGTACAAGCGTATGAATATCGATGCAGTGACTTTTGCTTCTATCATCATGACGACACAGATATGTATGGCCTTTCTCGTTGGACTTATCTCGAGTCAATATTTGGTAAAAAGAAAATAATTTATGAAAATCACACTTATCGTCCTCTTCGTCGGACTCGTCCTCTGGACACTCTGGAGCATCTACATCTCTCGCGCTGAGCAGATGACCTACACTGTTCTCGAACAAAGAAACGGGTACAAGATTCGTCAGTATGATCCCTATATCGCTGCGACAGTAGAGGTTGATCAGGGCGGTCGTGCTGGGAGCAATCAGGCATTTCGTATCCTCGCTGGATACATATTTGGCAATAATATAGCAGAGCAAAGTGTTGCGATGACGGCTCCTGTGATCACGCAAGAAAAAACGAGTGCACCGATTGCGATGACGGCTCCTGTGATGGCCAATGAAGAAGAAAAGAAGACGACTATGACTTTTAGTATGCCAAAAAAATACACTCTCACGACACTCCCAAAACCACTCGATACACGTATCAGTCTGAGTGAAGTCCCTGCAAAAAAATTCGCAGCTATGACCTTCCGATGGTGATATAGTGAGTCTCGTATAGAGAAAAAGAAACAAGAACTCATGGATATCCTCAAAAAAGAAAATATCAAAACGCTCGGAGAGCCTATCTTTGCTGGATACAACGGACCAGGGACTATTCCATTTCTTATCCACAGTGATATACTCGTGGAAATACAATAACTCTTTCTATTTTTTCATCTATGTTCAAAAAACTTCTCCTCTCTCTCGTCGTCATCATAGGCCTCATTCTCATCGTCGCCTATTTCCTCCCTCGTGATTTTCGCTTGAGTAAATCTGTCGTGATCAATGCTCCTCGTGAGACGGTCTATGACTATGTACGCTTCCTCAAGAATCAAGAAAAATATTCTATCTGGGTGATGGCGGATCCAAACGTCAAAATGACCTACACAGGAACAGATGGAACTGTCGGCGCGACAAGTAGCTGGGTGAGCGATGATAAAAATGTCGGCGTCGGTGAACAAGAAATCAAAGCTCTCGTCCCAAATGAAAAAATGACCGTCGAAATACGATTCAAAAAACCAATGGAAGGAACAAATTATGCTGATACAACACTCGAATCAGTCGGAGAAAATCAGACGAAGGTGACAAATACTTTTTATGGCAGTAATCCTTATCCATTCAACATCATGTGCCAATTTATGGACATGCTCGTCGGTGGAGATATGCAGAAAAATATGGAGAATCTCAAGAAAAATCTAGAAAATAATTCTCTGGTTATCCCCGATAATCAACCACAAAATACTGCCACTCAACCGAGCCCTTCTCAGCTCCAAATTGAGCTCAACCAAGCACAAAAATTATGGGCAGAAAAATGACCAAAAACATATACCGTCACACAGACTCTCGGATGTTTTGAATGCCCATCAGAATCAACACTTCCTTATACTTATACAGTAAATAATGGTAGTGTAGATATGACCAATATTACTTCGGGCGGGAAAAAGCCGACTACAAAACCAGAGCTCTTCCCAAAATTTCACACTATTCCCGAAGCATTTGCAATCATCCAATATGCCATCCGTAAAAAATATGAAAATATTCAAGTATCCTATGATAAAACTCTTTGATATCCTCGTTTCATAGCTATTGATGAGAGTGTGGATATAGCTGATGAGGAACAATCACTTACTTTTGAAATCAAATAATTATGTCCAAAATCACCCCTTTTCTCTGGTTCGATACTGAGGCTCTCGACGCTGCCAAGTTTTACACTTCGATTTTCCCAAATTCCAAGATTCACGGTCAAGAACAATTTGAAAATAGTGGACCTGATGAAAATCAAACAGTCCAAATAGTTTCGTTCAATTTGAATGGTCTCGAGATGCAAGCTATGAATGCAGGACCTCTTTTCAAATTCAATCCCTCTATTTCACTCTTTGTAAAATGTAAAACTCGTGAAGAAGTAGATGCACACTACAACAAACTCATCGAGTGAGGTCATGCCCTCATAGAGCTCGGAAAATACGACTGGAGTGAACACTACGGTTGGGTCGCTGATAGATATGGTCTCACGTGGCAGATTATGCTTCAAGAAGCTGATATTATCACGCCAATCACACCTTGTCTTCTTTTTACAAAATGAAGTTTTTGAAAAGCAGAAAAAGCCCTCAACCTCTATACTTCTCTTTTTCAGAATTCACAGGTTGATATCTGCCAAAAATATCCCACTGGACCTCTCGAAGGAAATATTCTCTACGCTGAATGCACGCTCGATGGTTCACGTCTCATCCTCATGGATGGACCTGGCACACATGAGTTTGTATTTAATGAAGCATTTTCTCTGATGGTTGATTGTACTGACCAAGCAGAAGTCGATCATTTCTGGAATGGTCTTATCACGGACTCAGGTGAAGAGAGCCAGTGTGGCTGGCTCCGAGATATCGCTGGTGTGTCATGGCAGATTGTCCCAAAAGCTCTCGGTGAATGCATGAGTCGCGATACATCAGGCAATGTGATGAAAGCAATGCTTGGAATGAAAAAACTCATAGTGAGTGAGTTGGAAAAAGCAGTGAGGTAATTTTTTATAATAATTTACTCTTCTATTTTTATGTCTCGACCTCAATTACAAGAAGATATTGGATCTCATATGAGTTCTTTAGCTCTACAAGAAGATATTTCTCCAAGACTCATACAAATATTAACTACGCTCACATGACAGCGTCTAATAGATGCACTTGAAAGCGTGACAGAAAACGATTAATGAAACCACTTCTTCGCACTTTCGCGACGATGCGGACATCCAGGCCAGCAACAGGGTCGTTTTTTTCCTTTTTTTACATCCTCAAGAAGACGAGCGATATGCTCTTGTCTGGTTTCTTCTTTTTTCACGATCGTCGTCCAGCAGATCCATTCATTTCTTGCAAGCGGCGTGAGAGCATTCCATGCTTCGGCAATTTTCTCATCAGCCATGATTGCTTGACTCATATCCTCAGGAAGTTCATGGACGACACCGGCAAGAAGAGAAATTTTATTCATATTACTTTCTATTATAAAAGAAAAACATAAATACAGAAACAGGTTTTTAGTGGGGGAGATTTGCCTGAATGGCAAAGCGAGTAAGGTTAAAGTCCACGAATACAGAATTTATAGATGATAAACTGTCCGAGTTTTTCGCCCCTAAACAGTTTTGGTACTTTTTCTGTAAAAAGTACGAAGCAAGATTGTTTTTTCCATTTACACAATATCATAATTCCATGAAATATGTCGCTCTCCTCCGCGGTATCAATGTCGGCTGAAACAAAAAGGTCGACATGAAAGAACTCAAAAAAGTCACTGAAAATCTCGGATATACGAACGTATCCACGTATATCAATTCTGGCAATCTCTTTTTCGAAACAGACGAAAAAAAGAATATTATTTTGAAACATCTAGGAGAAGCCATCGAAAAACATTTTAGTTTTTCTATATCCACCATTCTGCGCAACGAAAGAGAAATAAAAACAGTCTGTGACGCAATACCAAAAACATGGAAAAATGATGATACAATGAAAGCCGATGTGATTTTCCTCTGGGATGAAGTCAATACTCCTGAGGTTATCAAAGATATCAAACATACATCTGTCGATACTCTGATCTACGTCGATGGTGCCGTCATTTGGTGAGTCAGTCGTGAAGAGTATAACAAAAGCGGTATGCATGATTTTATCGGTACGCGAGTCTACAAGTGCATGACTGCGAGGAATGTGAATACGACAAGAAAAATCTTGGAAATAATGAGTCAATAAAACAAGACAAACAGAAACGAGAGTCCGAGAGAAAATACTGTTTGAGCGGGATGAAAAAAGGAGGGAGATGAAAATAGTCTATAGCGAGTTTATTTTCTTTCGGCAATTTTGGGTACTTTTGTTGTCAAAAGTACCGAGATAACTTGGCATCGAGAAAATAAAAATACAATTACTTCTATGAAAAATTTTACCACCGTCGACGCCTACATAGCGGCTCAACCACGAGAACACCAACCCAAACTCATCACTCTTCGTGATCTCATCGATGATTTAGCACCTGATGCAGTCGAATGAATCAGTTATGGCATGCCGTGATACAAGTACTATGGTAAACCTTTTGTCTATTTCGCATGTGCCAAAAAACATATTGGCTTCTACCCGACTCCTTCTGGCGTTGAAAAATTCAAAAAAGAACTGGAGAAATATTCTACTTCTAAAGGAGCGATACAATTTCCTCATAATGAAGAACTACCTTTACAACTTATCAAGAAAATCATACAATTTCGTATGTCAGAAATTACTTCTTAATTACTATTATTTATGAAAACAACCTATATCGATGCCTATGTCCTCATCGTCAAAAAAAATAACGTCGAGAAATACAAAAAAATGGCACAGGATGGATGTGCTATGTGGATGAAGCATGGCGCACTCAGCTATAGAGAGTGTATCGGAGATGATATCACGCCAAAAGAAGAAGGCGATATGAAGCCTCTCGGATTCCCTGCGCTCACACAACTTCAAGATGACGAAACTGTCTGGTTTTCGTATATTGAGTACAATTCCAAGGAGCACCGCGATGAGGTCAATGAAAAAGTCTTTGCTGAATGGGGAGTGAAGATGCAAGAAAACCCAGAATTTGCCAAGGAATGTGCTGAGGTCATGGAAATGCATCGATTCTCAAGTGGTGGTTTTCGTGTAGAAGTAAGCAACTAATTATGACTCAACTCACCGTCTCCACTACTATCAATGCTCCTCTTGAAAAAGTCTGGGAAGCATTTTGGAAACCAGAACATATCGTTCACTGGTGTTTTGCTTCAGATGACTGGCATTGTCCAAAAGCTATCGGTGAGGAACCAAAAGTTGGTGGTATTTTTACCAATACTTTTGCTGCTAAAGATGGAAGTTTCTCATTTGATCTGACAGGGCAATATAACGAGGTTATTCCTGGGAAAAAAGCTGCCTACACTATGGGCGAGATGAAAGAATATTTCCTCGATGCTGGGCGAAAAGTTATCGTTACTTTTGAGCAACAACCTAATGGAGTCCTTGTCACAGAAGTTTTTGATGCAGAGGAAATACATAGTGCCGAACAACAAATACAGGGCTGGCAAGCTATCCTCGCAAATTTCAAAAAATATATCGAAAGTTAAGCATGCAATCAATTACATTTATCACCTGAAATCAGAAAAAAGCGGACTACCTGGCGAAGTATCTCGGAATAGAAGTTTTGCATGAAAAAATAGATCTCGATGAGATACAATCACTGAGTCTGGACAAAGTCGTGGAACATAAGGTGAAACAAGCCTATGAAAAAGCTCAGAAACCTGTGCTTGTCGAAGATACTGCGCTTGAATTTTGTTCACTTGGGAAACTCCCTGGTACTTTTATCCGATTTTTTGTGCATGAACTCGGACATGAATGACTCTGTCGTCTCCTCGATGGTCGAGATAGGTCAGCTATTGCTCGGACAAAATATGCCTTTTTCGATGGAACAAACCTAGAGATATTTACCGGTGAACTTCGATGAACTATTGGACAACATCCTGGACATGATAATGGGTTTGGTTGGGACAGGATTTTCATACCAGAATGATTCTCGTGTGTCCGTTCTGAGCTCTGAGAAGATGATTACAAAGTCACCTATCTCAAGGTAAAACCAATTGATGCGGTGAGGGATTTTTTACTCTCTCATAATTCATAATTTTTAATATATAATTTCTCTATGGCTACTACAAATATCTATCTCAATTTTACCAATCCATCTGAAGCTGCTCTCGAGTTTTATCGAAGTATAGAATAATTTCTCGACGAATAAAAAAAGAGAGTATACTGAGGAGGCTGATATCTTTTATTTCTTTTTTTATGCAAGGACTTAATTGGTCAGTGATTGTCATCATGACGGTTATCAGCTTTATGTTTGGTCATCTCTGGTTCGGTGTATTGTTCGGCAAACAATGGCAGCGTATCCATGGTATGGATTGTATGGATGAAAAAGCAAAAAAAGCGATGATGAAGGGGCTCTGGAAAATCATGGTCAGCGAACTCATCGCTACACTCCTCATGATCATCGGCCTCGCATGTATCATCGGTGCAGTTCCAGAATATTCTGGCATGAAAACTGCTCTTATGATATGGATAGCATTTGTCGTACCTCTCACTGTCTCAAATGTGATATGGGGCGGAGACAAACGAGAAAATATGATTCCAAAGATTGCTATCACTGTCGGCTACAGACTCATACCTCTGCTCGTAACCGGATACGTTCTTACACAGTTTTAAATTCTTCAATTTATTTCTTATTTTTTCTCTTATGTCTTCTATTTCAAAAAAGGTAAAAATCGCGTTCTGGATTTCTACTATCCTCATTGCTCTCATGACTGTACCAAGTGTCTTTATGATGAATAATCCAGAAGGACTAAAAGTTTTCACGCAGCTCGGGATAACTGGCGACTGGTTTCGCTATGAACTGAATATTGGGAAAACTCTCGGCGGACTCATACTCCTCGCTCCATTCATAAAAGGTCGTCTCAAAGAATGGACCTACGTCGCACTTGGTGTTGATTTTATCTCAGCTGGTATCGCACTCTACACGATCATGGGCCTCATGGGCTTTGTCTTCCCTCTTGCATGTCTCGCAGTACTCGCAGTTTCATACCTCAGTTATCACAAAATCCAGGGAACAAAAACTCCTTGGTATTAATTTTATAAATCAAAATACTATGGAAGATGAAGAAATAGTGGTCACGAAAGATGCTTATTGAAATGTACTCGCTCAAGGCGATACGGTTATCTCGACACAGAACCTCATGGCTGGTAAAGAAAAAATCCAGAAAGGTACCAAAGTAAAAAATATACGACTCACTGATGATCCAGAAGTCATCGAAGGGAAAATCGACGGTACTATAATGGTTCTTAAGACCTGTTTCTTCAAGAAAGTAGATTAGCTCTTTCTTCCCCACGTATCCATCGCTTCTATGATGGGGAAAAGTGTTTTTCCCAGAGGTGTGATATCATATTCGACACGAGGTGGAATCTCTGGGAAAATAGTACGGCTGATAATCTTATCTTTCTCGAGCTCTCGGAGTTGTGTTGTGAGCATCTGTTTACTAATATTCGGAATAGTTTTTTGGAGAACACCAAATCTATTCGCTCCATTTCCCAGAGCGTAGAGGATAATGATCTTCCACTTCCCTCCTATCACTCGCATACACCGAGAAACAGGGCACGATTTTTCACTGCAATCCACTGATTTTTTTATAATTTTTTCTTTTGATGTCATATTGGTCTAGTATTTATGACTATTAATTTTTATTATGACTACTTGCTAATATAAGACATATTAATACTCTTACGCCTGTAATCAAGTCTATTTTTTAATTATTTTCTCTATGTCTTTCCTTTCAAACCTCGAATGGCGCTACGCTGCAAAGAAATTTGATACCACAAAAAAAGTATCAGACGCTGACCTCGAAAAAATCACAGAGGCCATCCGTCTCACTCCGACATCATTTGGTATGCAGCCATATCATTTTTATATCGTAACGAATCAGGAGAAAAAAGATGCTATCCAAGCAGCAGCGTGGAATCAGCCTCAAGTCGGGACATCATCACACCTCATCATCATGTGTGCGAGAAATGATCTCATGGCTGTCAAAGACGAATACTTCGATGCGATGTCAGGTGGAAGTACTGAAGTCCGAGCAAATCTCAAAGGGTTTGAAGATATGGTAACAGGTTTTATCCCTCACGCTTCTCCTGAATGGGCAAAAAAACAAGTCTATATCGCTCAAGGGTTTGCACTCGCTGCGTGTGCTGAACTCCAGATCGATAGTTGTCCTATGGAAGGATTTGATCCCGCTGCTGTCGCAAAAATCCTCGAAGTCCCAAGCAATCTCGACGTCGCTGTGATGCTCCCTATCGGTTACCGTGCTATCGATGAACACCCACGACCAAAATTCCGATTTATGAAAGAGAAAGTGTTTACAGAGGTAAAATAATTATTGTTTTTCAAAAAGGGATGCAATAGCATCCTTTTTTTGTTATTATCCAAGCACTTCTTGTGAGGACAATTTTGCTGAAAAAATACAGTCATAATTTGTGTTACAATCGATAATGATATATCATGGAGGTATGAACCGAGAAATAGCCTGGTTACAGGATATACATCTGTGTCATGCGGCCCTTTCCAAGGAAATTACGACTGATGTTCTGATAGTTTGAGGCGGTATTTTATGATTATCCCTCGCTCATCATGTGGTAGAGCACTTAGATACGGTTCTCATTGAACAAGATTTTATTGGATCTGGATCAACAGGCAGATCCGCGGGCATGCTCACCTATGAAGTAGAGTGAGCAAGCATAGAAGAACTGATCAATACTCTATGAATAAGAAAAACAGAACTCTACATAGATGCTCACAGAAAGGCTCAAGATAAAATTGCTACACTCATAAAAAAACATCATATACCCTGCGAAAGTCATGTTGATGATACTTTTTTGATAGATATTCATAAAAAAAATATCGAAAAAATTGAACAGGACAGATCAGAGAGAATGAGGATTCATTGGCATACACAATCATGCAAAAAAAATACTCAAAGCGGTATACCGTTTCTCAAAAAAATAAAAACAGGAAAAACCCTCTGTATTCACCCCCTCAAATTTATTCAATGATTTGCAAATGTCCTCTCGAAGAAGTGATGCCATATATATGAACACACTCCATACATCCGTATGAGAGGTAATACTGCTTATACGTCCCAGGGTATTATTCATTTTAAATACATCATCTTCGCTCGTGGAAACTATGATAAAAAATTATGAAATAAACATCTAGAAACTTCGATAGGCATAACTGCTCCTATTCCGTTATGAGAACAAAAAAAACTCTGAATATATCATGAAAGTTTCATAGGAGATAACCTCTATCATTCCTTTGTTTATGGGAGAATGACCAAGAAAGGAGAACTCCTGCTAGGATATGGCGACACTTTGACGACCAAAAAAATGTCCAAAAAATGATATATTAACTCACATCACCGATCAGTCTTAGAGAAATTTCTAAATAAATATTTTCCTCGGCTCCGCTTTCGTTTTCTCTGGACTGAAGTGTATAGCCTGTTTCATGGAAAAATACCACACATTATTCGCAAAAAGAATGTCTACTATGCCGGCTGAGCAGGGCTACAGCTCACTTCTTTCGTACTGAGTTCAGTTATCTGAGCCGATATTTTAAAAAAATACACTCCCTTGAAATTTCTCATTCGTGAAGAATGAAGAAGAGCTAGACGATAATCTCAAACCCCTCTTCCCCAATAATGCCACAGTGTTCTTCTTGAACACCGATATTACCGTCTTCCATACAGATAGCGTGTTTACCAGTATCAAAGATATGGCGCGTCGAAAATCCGACGATAGGCTCAATGGCAACATACATACCTGCTTTAAGTCTCTCCCCCTTCCCTGGTCTTCAGAAATTATAGATATCAGGTTTTTCGTGAATCTGTGTGCCGAGACCATGACCGGTGAGTTCACGAATAATGTGAAATCCACCTTGTGTGACCGTCGTCTCAATAGCAGAGCTGATATCTCCGACGAAATTTCCTGCTTTTGCCTGAGCTATACCATTCGCGAGAGCTTCTTTTGCCACCTCGATACAACGGACGTGACGGGGATTTTTTGGTTCACCGATGATGAGAGTCGTTGCAGCGTCCGTAAGGTATCACTTGTAGCGGATACCATAGTCTACCTTCACGACATCGCCTGATTCAAACGGTATATCCATAGGCACACCGTGGACCACTACATCATTCACAGAGATGATGATATTCGCTGGATAATTATATTGTCCGAGAAATGCTGACTCGACTCATTTGGCCTGTTGTGCTTTTTTGATCCATTCTTCTATTTCCAGACCTGTTCTTCATTCACTCAATAAGTCCGTCGCAAATAACTCACGAAGAATCTCCTGATGGATTTTACCCGCATCACGAAGTATTTGGAGGATTTTAGGGTCGGAAATAATCATTCTCTCTAGTATACAAAAAAACTTTTTTATGCTAATGGGAGATTGAGAACCGCTCTCAACGCTACAGGAAGTTCCAAGACCTTTTTTAATTCTACAGAAGCTCCGTCATGATAAATAGCTTGATCATTCGCAGATGCAGCATGAAGAACTATCACTGGGGTTTGTTCGCCAGTTTGTCATCGGACATAGTCAATAATATCTTTTGCTGTTATCGCAAGGCCTTTATCTGTATTCATGCTCGGGCCTGTAATAACTACTTGTGGCTTTGTTCCTCTTAATTGGTGGCTCAATCGAGTCGTAATTTGAGGTCTATCTCACTTATGAAAACAGTGTGGCAGTGTATCTCGAACACTTTGTTCTAACAAATCAATTGATTTATGAGAAGCAACCAGTGTTAGAGTTATATCATCGAAGCTAGCCCCCATATATTTTACAGTATAATCCAAATAATAATACCAATCACTAACGCAAGTATAATTCCTATTCGTACAATACGCACTGTCTCAGCAAAGAGATTTGAAACCATGCGGAATCGCATAATCCAGAGAAGAACAGTATAGAGAACACTAAAGAGAAGAACAGAAACCAGTGTACCAATATGTGTAATCCAGATAAGGAGACCGAGAATACCAAGAGCGATAACAGTAGCGACGAGTGCTTGCCCAAGAGAGCGAGCGAGCGAGGATCCGAGCTGTGTCGTAATCAACCATGCACCTCCAAAGAAACCAACGATTTTCATGATTCCGAGAAGCTGAATAGTCGGTGTATTGATGAAGGTAAATATACTATCTACATCCCCAAATAAAGCTCGTAAGACAAGTGCGCCGAGTGCCAGGATAAAAACCACACCTATAAAAGTCAGCACTGTGATGAGAAATGATTTAATCCATCCCAGAACACTCCAGAGAGTGATAAAGAAGAAAAAACCAACTATTACTCCGAGCACAATAGCTATTACAGGCTTGAGGAAAAATGATAACACCCAAACTGCTACAAGCGTGACCGCACTGGCAACAAGTACTTTGACAATACTCTTCCAGAGAGAGACTTGTTCGTCATTTCGTTCTGCGAAAAATACAAACACGAGACCAAAAACACCTATAACAGAGAGAAGAACAAGTGTCCAAAATGGCATATTATTGCCAGTAAACTGTGTTGTGTAAGGAGTGAATGCACTCCAAAAAGCTGTCCAAGCATCAGCTGATGAGGTTGGTGTTCCTGGGTTTTCTGGTACAGTCGGCGTTTGTGGGCTTTCTGGTTGAACTGGTTCATCAGTTGGCATTTCTCCTTTTTCCACGCGTCCCTCAAAAAACACATAATCATTCACAGAAAATGCTCGCGGTCACTTCACGATGAGACCTTGTGGAATCGCATTTTTGAGAAGTTTACCAGCATAAAATACACTCTTATCATCCACAGCATAGAGACCGCTATCGATGGCACGAAAGCTCCCCGCATTGGCTTCGGGCATATTTACACCATCGAAAAATACGTGACCAGCATCAAGTGAATAATGTTTGGTGAGCATTTTAAATGTCTCAGGATCAGCTTCTTTTATAACACCTTTTGGACCATAGATACGCTTATCATCTTGTGCATAACCATGCTGCCCAGATATAACAGAGAAACTATTAAGAAGTGCTCCATCAATTTTCTTCCCCATCTGGAACACCTGATCTACATCACGTGCAAACTGACCTCCGAGAACCTTGAATGTCACGCGGTCAGCGTTTGGCATTTTGACCCATGCACTGCGAGTATCATTTACCACATAGACGAAATCATCATCTACGGCGTAGTTATCCCCGAGAATAATGAGGCCTTTGATTGGTTTTTGTTGTGTGTTGATTGTTGGCGCAGTTTTCACTGGAATATCTTTCACAGGAACGACAGAACCAGAAGAAGCAAAAACTGATGAATATGCTGCTATTGCTATGAGAGACAGAGTGATTATTTTTTTCATAAAAATAGATTATACAATAACTTTAAATACATTTTACAGAGAACGTTCTTTTGTCAAAGAATTTTGTCCTCGTGACAGAGGCTTTCTTTTCCCTATACTCTGCTCTATTATGAAACCTCTTCAATTCCTCCGCCATATTATAGGACTCAGAAGTCCTCTCAGAATCGTCTACCATTGGGCTCGCGGTGTACTCGCCTATATCTTGTCTGGAAATCCATCACGAGGTATGTACATCATCGGTGTCACAGGCACAAAAGGCAAAACAACGACTTCTACCCTGATAGCCACTGCGCTCGAAGCATCAGGGAGACAGGTATGTCTCCTCTCAACAGCTCAAGTATGGATGGCTGGAGAAAAAACCGAAAATCAGTCAAAGATGACCATGGATAGCCCGTTTAAGCTCTGGAAAATGATCAGAAAAGCAAAAAAAATGGGAGTAACACATCTCGTTCTCGAAACCTCAAGCCATGGCATCTATTACTTCCGCAATTTCGGCATCAAGTATAACATCGTGGTGCTCACGAATATCTCTCAGGATCATCTCGATCTCCATGGTACTATGGACCACTACGTGAGAACCAAGGCGCGATTATTTAAGAGAGAACATGGAAAAATCTGTCTCCTGCCTCGCGATTGTGCCTATTTTGATATATTTTTCGAAGCAGCTGGTGAAGATACTCTCACCTACAGCATGAAGCAGCCAGCAACCTATCAAACGAGAAGTCTCAAAACTGACGGTGATGGGATAGATATTGTTATCAAATCGAGCATACCACCCGAAGAATGACGCATTGTCTCTAAACTTGTTGGTGTTTTCAATGCCGAAAATATTCTCGCAGCTTATGCCACTCTCCGAACCATGGGTATAGAAACAGCTCCAATTCAGGAAGGTTGGAAAAATTTCACCGGTGTACCAGGACGCATGGAACCTGTACCAAATACACGATGACTCACAATACTCGTCGATTATGCTCATACAGAGACAAGTCTCCGCTCTGTCCTCGAGACACTCAAAAATAATAATCAGAGAATCATTGTCGTATTCTGAGCAACAGGAGACAGGGATACGACGAAGCGCCCGAAAATGGGAGCCGTCGTCCATGAACTCGCGGATATCATCGTCCTCACAGATGATGATACCTACACAGAACCCTCAGGACGAATCATCGATATGGTGAAGAAGTGAATCCCCCGTGAAACAGGTGACACATTTCAAATTATTCCTGACAGAAGAGAAGCTATCTCCTGGGCTCTCAGAAAAGCAGAAAAATGAGATATTGTCCTCATTGCTGGGAAATGATGCGAAACAGTACAGGTAACAAATAAATGACCAATTCCTTGGAGCGATAGAGGTATCGTAGAAGAACTTCTGGGATAATATTGCCCTTTCTCAAAAAGACAGAATAATTTGACTCTATACTGATTTGGATAGAGTATTTGGAAATCTACTATGCACACTTTACTTTCTTGAGGCGAATCCGCTTCACGTAATACAAGCACTCTTCGTACATTATCTTTCATATTTGCATGACTCGCTCTTTCGGCTTGCACCACAGATGCACCAAAAACGACAGAGACGCCATATAAAAAAACTCCCGCTCTTTCTCAAAAAAATGCTTTTGAAGAAGAAGTACAAACAATCGTAAATCAATTGATAGAAGAAATGAAAACGAATGACAGATCTCATTCTCTCCGATATATGGAATCATATATTGCCTCAGAGCTCGAAAAAAGAGGTATGAGACATGCACGGGTGACCATTCGTGTTGAACCCTTTATCCCGAATAATACTTGAGAATACGATTATCTCCGTATTTTTATAGGCTCTCTCTATGGCACTACTGAAGTTGCCCTTGGAACAAAAAATCAAGCAGATGTCGTACCAACGCTCATCAACATAGTAGAGAATTTCTCTCTCGAAGTAAGGCTAGAAGTCATAGATACATTTCTCAGGAAAATAGAACATACTGAGTGACCCCTAACTGTTGAAGAATTACAGAACTGTATACACGAAGCCATATCAGAAAAAGACAGAACATTTATCCAGCATGGATATAAATATATCGAAACAGAAATTGGTGAAAAAAATGATACTGGAGAAATAGAAATACGGCTCAATATCTTGGATATAAACAATAATAAAATCATACAACTCCCCATTCCAACAGGCGTTATACCTCCTCGAGAGAAAAAACAAGAAAGAAAAAAATGATGAGGAAGTCAATATGGAGAAACAATGATTGCTTAATTGAGGAGTTCCTTGAGTTGTGGTATAGACTCATAGTCTCGCACAATTGCTATCATAGGTGGTTTGTAGGGAAGGATTTCCGAGATATTTTCGTAATTCACGCCACCTATAGCCACGAATGGGATTCATAACTCTGAGGCTTGAGAGAGATATTCAAATCCTATAGCAACTCTCTCAGGTTTTGTCGGTGTAGACCAAATAGGTCCGACACTCACATAACTCACTCATGCATCACGAGCTACTCTCCCCTGCTCTATGGAATGTGTCGTGCGCCCGTATATCTTATCAGGCGACCAAAGCTTTCGAATTTCGGCGATACCGATATCATCCTGACCTGTGTGAATCCCATCCGCATCAACGATTTGGGCTATATCGAGA
Source organism: uncultured Candidatus Peribacteria bacterium (assembly GCA_964603225.1). Lineage (GTDB taxonomy): Bacteria > Patescibacteriota > Gracilibacteria > BD1-5 > JAGOOR01 > JAGOOR01. Next base: position 22,176 of record CAZRUI010000007.1, read on the forward strand.
TAATCGTTGATAATAAGTGGTTTATCGAATTCTTCGGCCAACTTTTTTGCTTCATAGGCTTTTTCAAGCAATTCTGACTTTGTAATATCTTTGCAACGGAGCTGAATAATATCGGCACCGAGTTCGAGTCATTTTCGGAGTATCGCGACGTCATGCGATATCAGGTATACTCCCTGTAGCTTCCATGGTTTTCGGATATTCAAAAAACATTCTTTTTCAAGCTCATACAATTCATAACGAAATACTCGGAAGTGATCATCCCCCGTGTATTCTTCGAGCACACGAAGTGCCTCTTGAGAACGCTTCATATTGGCGAAGAGGAGATCATATGTATTCTTCCGAGATTGAATCACTTCGTTCGCTCGGACATCACTCTCTGTATCACGCGCTTCCATTCTCTCTCTATCAGAAACAGGGAGAGCATGGTGACTGATTTTTTTTCGGAGTCATGCGAGCTTATTGGTGAGACTTTCATCATTCACCACAAAACGGAAATATTCCTCGATTACACGGAGTCATTCACACACGCGATGGATATTGGCATCTATAATAGCTGGATACATATGCTCCATACTAAGACTTTTCTCAAAAAAATCCCCCACAAATGTGAGGGATTTTTTAGAAAATACTGAATTATTCAGCTTTCTTAGCTTTTTTTGGAGCTTTTTTTTCCTTTTTCTCTGTACCATCGAGTTCTACATCGATGTCAGCTTCTTTTGATTTATCTACTTTTGCAGCCTCACCGCCAGCGATTGATTTCTCAGCGCCAGCTGGAGTTGGTTCAAGAGCCTTCATAGAGAGACCGATACGTCGTTCGTTGATATCAAGAGTGATGATTTTTGCCTTCACTTTCTGACCAACCTTGATGACGTCTTCGATATTCTTCACAGGAGTGTGAGAGATTTCAGAGAGGTGGATGAGACCATTGATACCACCATTGAGTTCTACGAATACGCCAAATTTTGAGATTTTCAAAACTGGAACTTCGATAATATCATTGAGTTTGTACGCACCAGCAAGCTCAGCCCAAGGATTAGCCTTGAGACGCTTGATAGAGAGAGAGATTTTCTCAGGATCGAGGCCGATGATTTCGACATTGACCTTGTCACCGATTTTTGCGAATTTCGCAGGATTTGCGACATGTCCCCAGTCGATTTCAGAAACGTGGACGAGACCTTCGAGACCATCAAATGTCACGAAGAGACCGTATGAGAGGATACCAGAGATGACACCTTCAACACGATCACCGACTTTGAGATTCTTGAGAGCCACTTCACGAGATTGATCAGCTGTTGCTCGTTCAGAGAAGATGATTTTTTTACCATCATCCTGGACATTGAGAACACGAACTTCGAGAGGTTTTCCGATGAGAGCACGGAGGTGTTCGAGGATTTTCTCTGGATCTGCATTTTCCACACGTGGATAGTGGATAGGAGAGAGTTGAGAAACTGGAACGAAACCTTTCATACCATCGAGATCGATGAGGAGACCACCTTTGTTTGCCTCAGTAGGAACGACAGTCATCGTGAGATTCTTCTCTTTGTTATCGAGGAGTTTACTCATGAGTGTCATCTGAGACGCCTTTCTGAGAGAGAGGATGAGGAGTCCTGATTCAGGATCCTGACCACGGTACATAGCAGGGATTTCATCCCCTACCTTGAGCGTACGAACATCCATCACAGAAGAGAGGAGGTCTGCACCAGAAATAATACCAGTGAACTGATTGTTCACATCGACGAGGAAGAGTTTTCTTCCGATAAATACGATCGTACATTTGACGATCTCACCTTTTTTAAGAGGTTTTACTACAGGCTCAGCAGCGAGTAGTTTTTGAAAATCTGACATAGCCAGAAAATTAAGAAATAAAACGATGATTTGATTGAGTCCTCAAAAACATCAAAAGGAGTCTGGCTGTCCGCTGAAGTTAAAAGATAAAATTTTTAATGCTTCAAAGACAGTAAATATGGGGCGAACGACGGGGCTCGAACCCGCGACAACTAGATTCACAGACTAGGGCTCTACCAGCTGAGCTACGTCCGCCATCACAAACCCTCCAGGAACCTGGAAGTGGAGGTAGTATAAAGAGTCAAATAAAAAAGCAAGCTTTTGTTATATGCTTGCTTTTTGTGAATTAAAAAATGAGAAATTATCGAGCTGCTAATATGTCTACTTCTCCTCCCATAGGAAGCTCGCGTGTACTTTTGACAGTATAGAGCTCATCGTAGAGTTTTTTTGCTGCATCTGGATCATTACCGGCAACATATGACTGAATAGTTTTTAAAATCTCATCTTCGCTTCGAGTAGGAATGGTAGTACTCTCAGAAACCTTCTGGGCCACATTTTGAAACACAGCACGTGGCTCAGCAATAGCTATATCTGTACGAGAGATATCAGCACGGAGACTCGTAGGAGTTGGGACAAAAAAGAGGACGCTGACCAGCATCATCATGAGGACACTTCCCGAGAGGGCTAGCATCAGAAAAATATTTCTTTGTTGCATATAGACCTATCGTACCATATCCAGATTTGAAAAGTCAAATATTTCATCTATACTTTTTCCATGCGTCGTCACGAGTTCTTTTTCTGACTCATCCGTCTCCCCCTCGAATTCCTCATCGTCATAGGAGCGTTTTTGATTGCGCGTGAGATACGTATCACAACAGACCTCATCCCTGGTATTCAACTCCCAAATCGTACGATAGATTTCCCCTATCTCCTGGGACTTGCTAGTGTGAGTTATGCTATCATCGGAGTTATTTTTGCTTTTCAAAAACTCTACGCCATAGAGAGACTCACTGGCATCATCGAAGAAATATTTACGATTATCAAATCGGTTTTTGTGAGTTTTTTTATCATGATTGGTCTCCTCTACTTGACCAATGGTTTTCCCTATGAAACTATCCTGATACCGCGACTGATTCTCATCTATGCGTTTCTCTTTTCGATGGCAGGGATTATTCTCGAACGTATCATCATACGTTGGGTGAGGATGTATGGTTTTACGCACGGATGGTTTCGCAAGAAAAAAATACTCCTCATCATGAATCATAGTGAGCCCCATCTAGAAAAATCATTCATGAATCAGTATCATCTCATGATCGTAGGGTATCTCGCCCCGTTCAGTCAAAAAAGCCACTTCGATTATCTCGGCACTATTGGTTCTCATGCAAAAATTATTGAAGAAGAAGATATCGATGAGGTGATTATTCTCTCCCACGATCTCCCCCATGAGCTCAAAAAAGTACTCTTTGAATACTGCCAAATAAATGGCATAACCTACCGCTATGTTGGTAATCTCTACGAGTCGTCAAAGAACAATGCTCATATTGATTTCGTTGGGCGCATACCACTCGTCGAAATACGCACCATAGGTATTACTGCCTGGGGACGAGTCATCAAGCGTATATTTGACCTCTGTCTCTGAATAACACTTTTTATAGTTCTGCTCCCTGTGTGGATAGGATTGAGTCTGATTATCGTCCTCGAATCTCCTGGTTTTCCTTTCTATGTCAGTCATCGAGTGGGTCGAAGTGGTCGTCATTTTTCGATGATCAAATTTCGATCAATGATTCATGATGCAGAGCAACTGAAATCCGAAATACCAAATGAAAGAAACGATGGACCACTTTTCAAACTCAAAAATGATCCTCGAATTACAAAATTTTGAAAATGGCTCCGACGATGGTCGATCGATGAGCTCCCTCAGATCATCAATGTGATTCGTGGAGATATGAGCTTTATCGGACCAAGACCGCATCTTCCAGAAGAAGTAGCACAATATAGTGAAAAACAAAAACAAGTTCTCACTATCAAGCCTGGCATTACTGGTATGGCTCAAGTCTACGGACGCGATACCAATTCTTTTGACCGAGAAATAGAACTCGACCTCTTCTATATCGAAAACTGGAGTCTCCTTCTCGATACAAAAATCCTTCTTCTCACTTTCCGGGCAGTCTTTCAAGGGAAGTAAATTTGACAAGAGGACTTGCCATGAGAAAATAATCCCTATAATCCCCAAGTCCAATGTCTGAAGGAGACTTCACTCCCCGATCATATCGTCCAAAGCCTCTCTCACGAGCACAACTCCGAGAGATGGAAAAACGTTTCGAGGACGCAAGTGAACGCATCGATGAAATCAAAAAGCTCGAAAAAAAAGAGCAAGAAGGTGACATCGACAATCCTCATTGGATGTAAATTCTATGTAGCCGTAGTTCAGCTGGAAGAACGCTTCCCTGCGAAGGAAGAGGTCATAGGTTCGAATCCTATCGGTTACACCATTAAAAATCAGTACAGAAAGAAAGTTTGCATTTTATTTTCTTTTTGTACAATCCACTCACGTGCCACCATAGCTCAGCTGGTAGAGCGACGGTCTTGTAAACCGTAGGTCATCGGTTCAAACCCGATTGGTGGCTCCATTTAAATAGAGACAACAGTAGGTCGATTGATGACCACTCCCACTCGAAATACGATTCACGTATTTCTCCGGTCATCGGTTCAAACCCTGCCTACCGGCAGGCAGGCCGATTGGTGGCTCCATTTGTATATATACGGGTCGATTCCAGAGCGGTCAAATGGGGAGGACTGTAAATCCTTTGCTTCTAGCTTCGGGGGTTCGAATCCCTCTCGGCCCACCAGAAAAAAATTAATACTCTCTTTTAGGGAGTATTTTTTGAGGGATTCGAACCACTCACTTTGTTCGGGTTGACTCGCTGTTCGCTTACTCACAGCTCCCCCTCTCGGCCCACCAGAAAAAAATTAATACTCTCTTTTAGGGAGTATTTTTT
>CAZRUI010000008.1:0-6565 GCA_964603225.1 uncultured Candidatus Peribacteria bacterium
AGATTTTTTTATTTGAAAAATATTTTTTGAGATTACTATTTCTCTATGAACACACCTGAGAACCATCCTCTTCAAGAAAGTGCAAAGCAAGATACTGTGACAAGTGTCAGATTTTTTGTTGGTGCAACTATTGGATGAATTCTCTGCATAGCATGAACTCTTTCCCAGAATGAGTCATTAGCGTATGCATGATTAGGGAGTTATTTTCTCCTCTGATGAACTGGTTTTGCTTACAGGGTTTGAGCCGAACACTCTCTCAAGGAACATAATAGAATTAGTGCTCGATAAGAGCGTATTGATGATCAAAATTCTCTACCATTTCTTTCCAGAGTTTCCACGAGATTTTGAGTTCTTTTTGGATACTGAGACATTCTAGTTTTTTGAGGGAAATTAGGACATCTGATTTCTTTTCTTGCAGTAACTCGCGATAGATATGGAGCTGCTTGTGGAGCTCGTCTACTTTTTTCTCAAAATCAGTCGCTACGTGCTCAAAGCGAGCAGCGATTTTTTCTCGCATGTGGAGGTCTGGGAGCTTCGCACGAAGTGTCTCCATGACCATCTTGAGATCTTTCTGGATGAGATTTGCTCGAACCACAAGACCATCTTTGCTTCGGAGATTTTTTGCGAGGTGCAGTTTTTCGAGTATCCAAATGAGCCATTTTGTTGGGTCGAAATGATACCATGAGATACCGTTGCGATAATCGTTTGGAAACGCATGATGATAGTTATGATACCCCTCTCAGAATGTCAGAAATGCGAGGAAAAAATTATCCACAGCCGTCAGTTCTTTTGCATACGTTTTTGAACCCCATGTATGAGCCAGAGAATTGATGAAAAACATAGAGTGATGAAACACAAACATCCAGAGTAAAAAACAAAAATAGAAACTTGAGAAAAAATCAGTCAGAAGTCCTGCACCAAGGACGATAATGAGGTTCAAATTGAGCGCTATAAATAGGTAATGATTATGCTGAAAACGAACCCATTTGCTCGCCCACAAATCAGGAATTTTTGTCGGGTCCATGGCAGGACGTTTGAGGAGAAACCAGCCCATATGTGCGTAAAAAAATCCTTTCTTGATGCTGTACGGATCCTCCATGGTATCAGTTTTTGCATGATGAATTCTATGATCATAGGACCATGTTGCTGCTGAGCCAGCGAGGCCCAGACAGCCGAGGATGAGGTATATGATTTCTATTGCTTGATGTGCCTGATAGGTTCTATGAGCAAAAAACCTGTGATATCCAGCAGTAATACCGAGACCTGCAAGCACATAAATAGAGACACCAATAAAAAAAGCCATCCAACTCATCGAATGGGTGGTAAAATATATGGGAGTGAGCACGAGAAGGAGCACATGATATCCAGACATAAAGAGGATACTCTCCCATTGAAGTTTTTTGAAAAATTCCATGAAGAAATTATACCCCCTTCTCCTTCGTCACAAAATAAGAAAACTTGATTATTTATTATGGTCAGCTTGGTCGATTTCTATGCAGATAAAACATCACTAAAATCATCCTTTTTACCGTCTTCTAAATACTCATGAAGTGCGTTTCTCGTGGCCAAAAGTGCCAATACTTGTGCACGATGACGACGAGGCGAAACGGTGATACCCGTGTCACGAATGATGGTAGATTGATTCCAAGAAAAAACAGTCCCAAAATCTACCCCCTGAACAATATCTCAAAAAAGTCATGAACACGCAATCGTAATCATGGACGCCTTGCCAGTAAAGGACCACTCTTTTATTGTATCTCCTTCTAGTACCATAAAAATCTCGATATCATCACCACAAACACGATTATGCTCTACATATCGAAGAGTAGGATTCTGTATCTCCCTCATATGTTGAGGATTTGTCGCATAAAAATGTATCGTTTCTGACTGCATGTATAAATTATGTTACGAAACTCGAGCGTGTCAATACTTTCTCTCCTGCTATTATACCCCTTATTCATTGATAACAAAACAAAGATAGGGTAACCTGATGACATGACAGAGACCTCTTTTACCCCTGAAACCGGCGGAGCCGATGTAGCAGCCTACGAAAACACAGATTTATCGCAGCTCAACGCTACCGGTGACGAATTACCACCAACAGAAAAACGGCTCGAAGGCATCCTCATTCGAACCATATTTTTTGGTCGAATAGCAGCATGGATAAGCATATTCGTGCTGATTGGAGCTGCTCTCTATGGCTGGACACGAAATCAAACACAAAACAGCTGGCTCATGAGTTTACCCATGAACACTTCTGGAACACCGCTCTGTAGTTGGATGAATCGAGGATATGATGCGAATCTACGAAAGGATAGTACTTTCCGAGATTATCTCACGTCAAAAGGAAAGCAATCATTCGTAGAACTTCTCGATCGTGGTCACTGTATCGCTCCAGATACAATTGCAGAATGGCTCGATATCCAAAAAACATTTATGTCAGAAGAGCTCGCTCGTGTCTACGAATCTATCATTCCAAAGAAATTTCTCGGAACAACGATTACGTCTTCACCAGAGCTCGATGTCATAGCAAAAAATTCTCCAGAACATCGTATGCATCACGATATTCTGCTCCAGCTCCTCTCAGATACATTGGCAAAAATGGCTGATTCAAGCTCTCGAATTACTTGTCACGAAGTTAATTTCTTTGAACTCACTGCTGATGCTCATTGTAAGGCAACGGCACGACCTCCAGTACAACCACGTGCACGTGCTGTCGCATTTATGAAGGAACTCTCAAGCACTGAATCAGTCCTCGTGACCTATCCAAACACTCTCGATATGACTATCGATGAGAAAACAGGATTACTTCAAACCAGTTTTTCTGTAAAGATGACCTATATACCAGCACGCTACGAAGCGAACACTATTCAAAAACTCACCTATGACAAACGCTAATCCTATCATCGTCCTCCGAAATAGTGCCATTATATGGATATCTATTACTGTGGTATGTCTTGTAGGAGCATGGTGGGTACATGGTTTCTTTAGCGAGACGGGTGCAAAAACTATAGAACGTGTCGCGAAACTCAATACTACTATTCAGCTTATCAAGGATGAAGGTGTCGTCTCAGACAAGGATTGGGAACAAATGAGTCCAGAAGAGAGAAAGAGTGAACGATGGGCTACGATGACCAAACTCGTCCCAACGCTCAATAAACTGATTGGCGTAGGAACTCCTTCTGCTGGTAAAAATATCAATACCATGAAGGCTATTAGCCAGAAAGTAGGTAATAGTACCTATATTTCTTGGCTCGAGAAATCATGGACAGGCGAAGCTCAAACCGAGCTCACACAGACTCAAACAGATATCGCAGAAATTATCCCCGTCTTTGCTGGTATCTCAGAAGTGAACAGCACAGAGAGTATCGGCGGTAAGATCACACTCAAGTCTCTCATAGAATATGTACAGACAAATATCGTTGACCAATTTAGCCTCTCAAATGCCCTCGGTCAAATAGGTATTAATACTGTTAAATTCCTCACTGATGGTGGCGACATCGGCGTCTACGAGGTACCTCTCGTCTTTGAAAAAGTCCCAAATGAAAACATCATCACTCTCCTTCAGTTTATAGGGAAGACCGGTGGTGTCCGTGTGACAGAGTCTGGTAAAAATATAACCATAGAACATCTCCTCTCTCGACCAATCAAAAATACAGGGGCCAATGAATCTACACTCAAAAATCTCCTCGTGACTATCAAGGATATGAGTATCTCCCCTACTCCGCTCGAGGAAAAGAGTGCAGAAGACATGAGTGTGACAACAAAAAACAAAGATAATTGGGATGTTCGCATGACACTCCAATTCTATATCCGTGGTGCAAGTCGTGATCATATCGCCTCCCTCGATACGAGTATCACAACCCTTCTCGACAAAAATGGTCGCTCTGGATCGCTCATCGGCCGTGGAAATGAGCTCCTCAAGATCTGTAACAACTGTCCTGAAGCAACTCAAATAAAAGATATCATCTCTCTTCTTGGCAATGCTCGTGCTGCCTATGACAGTATCCTCGTCCAAGAAAAAAATCCAAAAAATGAATTTTCTCCAATAGAAATCCTCTCTCACCGAACAGAGCTCATGACCACTATCGAAACACTCCAAAAAAAGCTCGATACGCTTGCTTCATTTATCGCTCCTTCAAAATAACACTATGTCTACACTCGAAACACTCAAACAAGCGATATTCACTGGCGAAGACCCAGCAAAAATATGTGATCTCATGATCGTTGTCGCTATCGAAGCACACGCATCAGATATACATCTCGAGCCTCTCAATGAAAAAGTCCGTCTTCGTTACCGTACTGATGGTGTCCTCACTGAGATTCTCGAATATCCAGCAACCAACCATCCTCAGATTGTCGCACGTTACAAGATCCTCGGTAATCTCAAGATGGATGAGACACGTAAGCCTCAGGATGGTCGTATCTCTCATGAAGTCGGCGATAAAGCATTTGATCTTCGTCTCTCGACACTCCCAACGGTCCATGGAGAAAAGATAGTCATGCGTATCGTTGATAAAACCAAGAAAATCCCTGATCTCGAAAAACTCGGTCTCGAGGGGAAAAATAATGATATTATTAATCGCGCTATTGAGCAACCAAATGGTATTATCCTCAACTCTGGTCCTACTGGTTCGGGTAAATCAACCACGCTCTATGCGATCATGAAAAAGCTTAACCAGCCAAAAGTGAATATCATGACATTCGAAGATCCAGTAGAAATCGTCGTCGATGGGCTCAATCAGAGTCAAGTTTTTCCAGATATTGGATATACCTTTGCAACCGGTCTGCGTACTGCGCTTCGTCAGGATCCAGATATCATGATGGTGGGTGAAATCCGAGACCAAGAAACAGCCGACATCGCTATCGAAGCATCACTGACGGGTCACCTCGTTCTCTCAACTATCCATACCAATTCCGCAGCAGAGACGCTCACACGTCTCATCAATCTCGGAATCAAGACTTTCTTGCTCCCAGCAACCATCAATGCTATCATCGCTCAACGTCTCGTCCGTCGTATCAATAAAGATAAGGCAAAACGAGTCCCATTCTCAGAACTCGATATCAATCTCCAGCAACGTGTAAAAAATGTCATCGCTACAACCCCAAAAGAGGAAATAAAAGTTCGTCTCTCCGACGAAATCATGCGTGATCCTGGATTCCTCGTCCCTGATCTCACCAAGGTTTCAAACCCTGATCAAGCCTACGAAGGTCGAATCGCTCTCTATGAAGTTATGGAAATCACTGGTGGTATCAAGGATATGATTATGCGAGAAGCGCCTGCGAGAGATATATTTAGCGCTGCTGTTCGTGACGGCATGATCTCTCTCGAACAGGATGGTATCATCCGTGCCCTCCAGGGAGTCACAACACTCGAAGAAGTCTATGGTGCAGTCCGACAAGAAGTATAATTTTCATCATGAGCAACAATTCCATCATCATCCTCTCTGAAAAATTCGAAACACCAAAAACACTCCAACAGAAGTCATGGTGGGAGACGATTAATGATGCTCTTCTTGCCAATCAAAAAGTACGACTCAAAGACAAGGTCACCTTTTATCGATTGCTCGCGACGATGGTCAATGCAGGTCTCACTGTCCTCCAATCTATCAAGGTACTCCACGAAGAACAAAAAAGCCCTGTCATGAAAAAAGTACAGGAATCGATGATCAAGGATATACAGTCAGGTCACAGTCTCTCTGCCACACTCAAACTGTTTCCGAAGAGCTTTTCTGACTCAGAAATTGCAATGATAGAATCCGGTGAAAAGACTGGTAAACTCAATGTCGCTCTCCTCCAACTCGCCACACAAATCGAGAAACTCTCCTCTCTCTCAAAGAAACTCATAGGAGCCCTCATCTACCCAGCCCTCATCGTCGTGGTGATGATTGGTGTGATATTTGTCCTTATGTGGCAAGTCGTACCAAAACTGATTGGTATTTTTGCTGACTTTGGCGGTCTTCCTCCAGCAACACAGACACTCGTCAGCGCGAGTGAATTTGTGCAGAGTTATTGGTATCTCTTTATCATCTCCCCTTTTGTCGCTTTCTCTGCGTTGGGAGCATGGAGACGCACAGAACATGGCCTCTATATCACTGATAAGATACTTCTCAAGATACCAGGCGTTGGACAACTCCTCCAAAAAATTATTATCTCTCGTTTTTCACGACTTCTCGCGAGTCTCATGAGTAGTGGTGTCTCTATCGTCGAAGCTCTCCGAATCATCTCTGGTGCCCTCGGAAACGAAGTATACCGACAGAGAATTCTCCTCCTCAGAGATGATGTCACACGTGGTGTCACGATGGGAACATCTCTCGAGGGCGACCCCCTCTTTCCTGATATGGTCACACAGATGATTAAGGTCGGAGAAGAAACAGCTAAAATTGACTCGATTATTATCAAAGTCGCTGATTTCTACGATGAAGAAGTCGATGGTGCTGTGAGTGCTGTCAATAAAATTATTGAACCAGTTATTATCGTGACTATGGCGGTCGTTGTGGGTTTTATCGCCTACGCGATCATGAGCCCTATCATGCAGCTCTCTGACGTAATTAGTCAGCAGTAG
>CAZRUI010000008.1:6665-25502 GCA_964603225.1 uncultured Candidatus Peribacteria bacterium
CCAAAAGTGCATCATAGGAGACAGCACTATTTTCCACCTCTTTCCTCATCGTCTGCTCTCGTGTAATCATTTTCTTTCTCTCACGAGTTTCAGCATTAAAGAATCGAGCAATATGAGCAAAGGCTTCTGCGACTTCTTCGTAGCATTTTTTGAGAGCAGGCGTTAATGTACCTTTTGTCTCAGTCTGAATCTCATACCCTGTACATATTTTTGAAGTGTACAAAATTCGTATATTCGATTGCATATGTCTCCATACAACTTGATTACCCGCCCAGGCAACCGGTATACTCCAGCCAAGCTTTTTTAGCTCTTCTCTGAGTATAGTTTTCTGATCTTCAAAATTACCATTTTCCTTTCATTCAAATTTGAAATTCCGAGCAAATTCCAAGAGAGGTTCAAAATTCTTACGCTGTGATTCATACTCAGCGATTTCCTGCTTTTCTCGTGCTTCCCGCTCTTCTTGTTCTTGTTTCAGGCGATAATTTTCACGTATTTTTTCAACTATTGCTCGAAGCACTACCAATACATCAGCATCCTGTACAGAAGGATTGATTGAATCATCTTCATTAACTGTCCAGTGCTTATGTTCGGACAAAAGAGTTGCGCTCTCAACGCCCAACACTTCAACACAATCTGCATCAGTCAGTGTGATATTAATAGGTCCTCCTCGGTATGAATCTTGTATAGCATACTGCTCCTGTTTTTCCGCTAAAACAAATGATGCCGCAATAAGACTATTGGCCACAGGATCAATAATGCTCTCAACTTTTTCTTCTACATCTACTACGAGAGTAGTAACTGTTTCTGGGGGAATTTTAGGCTGATTTCTGAGTGCTTCTCTTTGCACTCTTTCTGCCTCTATTTCAGCTGGATTTGGTTCAGCTTTCGCATAATACGAGACCCTAAAAACATTATCCCATTCAAAACGATGTGTTGGAGGAAGTACAATAGTAATTTTATATGCAAACTGCCCCTGTACGTCCTTCCCCAATACAGGCTCAATGGTGTTCTTCCCTCTCGGATCTATACCTTCTATTACTTCAAATACGTCCTTCTTTTTGGAAGGCAAAGCTCTTTCCACTGTTATCACTGTTCATTCTGGGAAATCGCATCCAGAAAAATCAATCTGCGTCAATTGCTTATTAGCACTTTTTGATGTTTCAAAATCAGGCAATACTGATTTTACATCAAGAGCGGGAACGATAATCTTGGTTGGTTGTGCTGGTCGGGCCAATAAAGCGCTCATGGCTGTTTGAGGCGATGTAGGAGGCGTGATTTTGGCAATCAATTCAGCTGGCTTTTGAGGTGGCGGATTTTTTAAATAAGCATCCTGAAGAACCTTATGAAGACGGGTAGGAATTTTTCTGTGAACAACAAGTCTGCCTTTATGTTTTTGGGTCACTAGAGCCTGTCCTTCGATCCCAAAAATTTTCAAAAATACTCTCGAGGTTTCAGTGTTTTGAAAAAGAAGATGCCCTCTCTCCTTTATCCAAGCAGTCCAAGCAGGTATATGTTTAGATTCTTCATGGGTAAAGCCTTTGATAAGATCAGGGAAAAGGTGAATATCCACATGGCACAGCAATCTATCAAGGTACGGTATATCCAGAAACGGATTTTTTTGACTCGGGCTATTATCTATAAAAATTTTTACAAGAGGTAAGTCTGATCTACTCCAAAATTGAGTATTAGCAAAGTCTATAGCGTCAATGCTTCCTTGTTTTAATTTAGCTGTTAATTCATGATATTTTGAATCATACTGAGCCAATTGCATAGAAAGATTTAAAAATGCATCATCTTCTAACACAAGAGGAGCTATTTTTTCAAAAAACTTAATTCAAAAAGCACTTTTTAATTCTGCTTCATTGAGTCAATTAACTGCAACAGCAGGCATACTAAAAAGCATATTCTGCATGAATAAATTCTCCATTTTTGCTAGTTTATATTTCAAGCCTTTTAACGTAAAATAACGACTTAAATGGATAACAAAAATGTCCATACGCCATTTCTCAATGCCAATTTGGCTAATCATTAATGGCAGTACTTCAATCCCCTGAAATGTATCAAAAAGGTCGTACCAGCGCCGAGCTTCCTCTGCTTTTACAAAACAAGCTTGTTTACCATCTTTATCTTCCAGGGAGAGGCAACCAACACATTCAAAAACAAGCTCCTCTGCTCTTTTGGGGCCATCTCAGTACTGAAAATACTTCTCATCTACCCCTAGTTCTTGGGCAAGTTGAGCTATATCAATACGTTCTGGAGATGATTCTGGTAATCTATCCATACTGGTCATAAAAATATTTTCTCTATTATGTAATAATTATAATAAAGTCAAATTATTTAGTACTAAATTTGATTATATCATTATTTATTTATAATATATAAAATTGTATGCTCCCCGGGCTCATAAAAATCTGAGAAGAAGAACCAAAAGACACATTAAAGCCATTAATTGAAGTGGCAAGAGAAGTGTATCGAGTACTCACAAAAACGAATACATTAGTCAAAGAAAAATTGTGGAGAATACCCCCTGCTGAGCATTTACGTTCTGGATGAGAAGTATTTTTTATGTATACCTGTCTCGATTACACTCTCATGACTGGTTATCTCCTAAAACGTTTAGGTATACCTAGTTGTCTTATTGTGAATGAATTGACGGGTAAGGGATTAAAAATTCATTTTGGCATGGAAACGCCTCTAGGTTTTATTGACCATCTTACTGGAAATAATGTTGTTATAGGACATGGTGAACTTCCTAATTTTTACGAACAATTAAATCAAGAACGTCAGACCATGAGACATTATATCGACTTATCTCTAACAAATTGAAGTGAAACTATTTTTGACATAATTAAGAGAAATAAAATAAAAATTTCTTTTTTTTCAGAATGAACAATAATAGAATTTAGTAATAAGTTTGAACGCATTAATACGCCTACTGTCTGGAGAAATTTTGTACAACAGTGCCGTGGTGATGTAAAAAATCCCACTATTTATCTACAAGAGTAAAAGTCATTTTTCAGAAACAACGCACATCTCCTCATACCTCGCACCATATTTCCCAGGTATATAGATGCCGGGCTCAATGGTTATAACCATGCCCTCTTGAAGTATTTCATCGGATTTGGAGGAAACACTTGGTGACTCGTGGATATCGATACCGACACCGTGGCCGAGAGAATGGGTGAAATACGGCTCATATTCTCCGAGGAGTGTGCGAGCTTTTTTATCCAGTTCCGCCACTTTCATGCCTGGTTTCGCCCATCAAATAATGTTCTGTGTGACCTCTGTGACCAGCTCTCCTATTTTTCTCGCTTCATCTGAAGTGTGTTCTTGATAGATCATGCGTGTCATATCCGAACAATATCCCTCGTACACGAGTCACATATCTATCAATATGACGTCTTCAGGTCGCAATTTCCGTTCTGTGAGATTGTGATGTGGTATCGCTGAATTCTCTCCAAAAGCGACAATAGGAGGAAAGCTGGGGCCGCTCGCTCAGAGCTCTAGTTGCAGGATTTGTATCTTCCTAGCTATCTCCTTTTCTGTAACTCATGGCACAAGAAATGGAACGATTTTTTCATAGACTTGCTTGTTGAGTGTTTGTGCTATTTTTATGACTTCTATTTCGGCTTTTATCTTTATCGTACGTTGCCCAATAATAGGGCTTTTTGCATAAGAAAGTTTTACTCCATATCATTCGATTTTTTCTCTGAGTGTCTGCGTGAGAAAATCTGGATCAGTCTGGAGGTGGTGATAATCAGAAAATTGCTCACCCCACTCCCCCCTCACACCGCAAACTTGATATTTTTCTGCATCAAACAAGCCGCTTGTACGAGGATCGCAAAAAACAACCTGAATACTCTCTTGGTTGTAGAGAATCAAGATTTCACCTGGGTCGTGCGAACGCACTCAAGTGAGATAATAGATATCAGAAGGATTGATAATGAGATGCATAAAGGGAGTATATCCAGCAATAATCAGAAAAAAAGTCATTATTTTTATTGCAAAAGTCTGATAAATTGGATACAATGCGTCCGTTACTCCCTTAAAAACTGTTTTTATGAAAAACCAAAAAGGTTTCTCTCTCGTGGAATTGATGGTCGTCATGGCTATCATCGCCATTCTCTCTACTGCTGGTATTTCCCAGTATGGTAAATTTATCAAAGGCGCTCGTGATACGACTCGCGTCGCTAACCTCAACGCTCTCAATATCGTCATCCTCGATTCTATTAAATCTGATGGTACCGTACCAGAAGATGCTGATGCACTCATGCTCAAAATCAAAGAAGTAGCTGGTAAAGACATTCGCGACCCCCTTGATGGCAAAGATGCGTGTCTTGATAAAGATGCAGCTCCGGTTACTTGTACCTATAAATATAGCGTCTGTGATGGAGGAACAGGATATACTCTTGCAACATCATTTGAAAGCACCAACAATACAGAGAATAAATATACAAAAGACGATGTCAGCACCTCAGATGATGGCGATTTTACAGCAGATGACGATCTCTACGAGCTCGGAACTTGTAATAATGTTGATTCTGCCTACGAAGATATCACTTCTGCATAATCTTTGAGACAAATACAATACAAAAAACCTTCCAAAAAATGGAAGGTTTTTTATACTCCTAAAAAAATACAAAAAAGACCTCAAATACTTGCATCCCGATGCGAGATAGGGTAGAATTTTTTTGATGTCTCTTTTGAAGCTTTCACACTTTCACCGTCGTCATAAGAAGATCCTCCATATATCATTGGGTATTTTGAGTGCATTTTTAGCGATTTTATGGATATTTTTCAGTGTTTCTGGTGCTTCTGCCGCTGTCACACCTCTCACTATCAAAGACGTTAATACGCTCTCTCAAGAACAAATCGATGCCGAAAAAGCTGCCGTTGAGACAAAAAAATCAGGACTCGAATCACAGATGACAGCCGAAAAAGATAAACTCACAGCAAATAAAACTTTGCAGGTAACAGTTGCGACAAAAATCGAAACCACAAAAGAACTCCTCAGCGGATGGAAAGAACTCGAAAAAAACTACAAAAAATATACAGATATCGTCAGTGATATAGCTGCTATTTCAGCAAAGATAACTGCTTCCAATAAAGAATCTGATAAAACAAAGAAAACTGAACTCGAGGGCAAAAAAACTGAACTCGCAAAAACCCTCGAAGAAAATATAGATTCTATCAAAGAACGAGACCCTTCTGTAACAATCACGATTGAAACCATTACTCCTGAGACTATTTCTCAGGCGAAGACTTCTGCAGAAGAAGCTATTCAAAAAGCAAAAACTGATCTCAAAAATGCTCGAACAGAGAAGAAAACGATTCTCAAGGAACAAAGAAGTATCAAAAAAGTAATGAAAGATGCTGTTTCCTATCTCTCGAAGCTAACAAATCAAGCAGCTAAGCTCCTCAATCAAGCAACTGGGAACAATGCTCAAAGTAATGCTTTAACACAAAATAATAATGCTCAGGGCAATCAAAATAATAACTGAACGAATACAAATTCTGGATCAAATGTAAACAATACCCTTCTGCCAAGCAACTCTCTCATACCTAATAGTGGAATTTTGAATACCTGAAATTCAGGAACACTCACCCTCAATCCATGAAATAATACGATATTGAGCAATGGATGAAGTCTGAATTTTACTGGCGGATCTCTCAACACAATTTCAACCGTCGCTGGAGGATGATCTACGACGCCGATTACAGATCCATACTGTCTCGGAACACGACCTGGAAACAGTATTCTCGTCCAAGGATGAATATCTACTATGACTCCTCGTGAATGGTCATTTCAGCCGAACTGAATCATGGGCCCATTCCCTACATGTAGTTTTACATGTATGAACAACTACAACCCATCAACCCAATTGTGTAATTAAAAAGGGAAATACACCTTTTCAACACAAAACTTGCATTTCTATAAAAAGTTTTATAGTAACGCAACTATTAACAACTTTTTATGCGTCTTAGCGATCAATCACTCTGGATATCTACAACATGTGGCGAATTAAATGCTCGAGACAACATGCCTCCAGCTCCCGAATCACTCAGAAGACATTTCGCAATACCAATGCACTCTCCTGTAAGACAAATAACTTCTCACACTTCTTCAAGTATGAGCCATGTTCTTTTGGGAGAAGAAAAAGGAGAACAATAAATAACCCTCATCATCCCATAAAAATCCGCTTTTTCGAGCGGATTTTTTTGCATTTCCTGGACAGACCGTAGAATAATCACATTCTTCATACTTTAAGCCTCTTCCCTATGGAATTCCCCAAGGTCTATTCCCCTTCTGAATTTGAATCTTCTCTTGCTGCAATGTGGGAGAAAAAAGGTCTCTACGCACCACAAAAAGCTCGCACGGGGAAAACATTTTATATCCCCCTCCCTCCTCCAAATGTCACAGGAGTTCTACATACTGGACATGCGCTTATGCTCGCTCTCCAGGACGTCATGGTGCGCTACCATCGTATGAAGGGTGATGAGACGCTCTGGGTACCCGGGACAGATCACGCGGGTATAGCAACACAAAACGTCGTAGCAAAAGCACTTTCAAAAGATGGCATCAAGCGCGAAGATCTCGGGCGTGAAAAATTTCTCGAAAAAATCTGGGAATGGAAAGAAAAATCACACAAAACTATCACCGATCAGATGCGTATGATGGGAGCCAGTGTCTCATGGGATCATGAGCGTTTTACTCTCGATGAAGGGAATAATAAACTCGTGACCGATACGTTTATCAAACTCTACAACGAAGGAATCATCTACCGCGGAGAATACATGGTCAACTACTGTCCGAAAGATAAAACTGTTATATCAAAATCAGAAATCGAATACCGAGAAGAGCCAGGATTTCTCTATGAAATAGCCTATTTTGTGTCTGGAGCTGATAAAGAACTCGTTGTTGCAACGACACGCCCTGAAACATTACTGGCTGATATGGCTATTGCTGTTCATCCGAAGGATAAACGCTACAAGAAACTCATCGGAAAGACCGCAATTCTCCCTATCGCCAATCGAAAAATACCAATTATCGGCGATGAGATGGTCGATATGGACTTCGGTACTGGTGCAGTGAAAATCACACCAGCACACGATCCAAATGACTTTGAAACAGCAAAACGCCACAATCTCCCGCTCGATTATCGTGTCCTCGATAACAATGGTGTCATGATGAAGCACACGGGTGATTTCGCAGGTAAAAAAGAAATGGAGGCTCGCGAGATGATGGTCGAGATGCTCCGCGGTCGTGGGAATCTCATGAAAGTCACTCCTCACACGTCACAAGTTGGCTATTCTCAGCGTGGTGGTGTCCGGGTACAGACCATCGTCTCAACACAGTGGTTTGTTGATAGCAAAAAAATGGCTGAGAAAGTCATGACCGGTTGGGCAAAGAAAGAATTTGAGATTATCCCCTCTCGCTATGGTGAGATATTTGAAGGTATCATGAATAATCTCCACGAATGGTGTATCAGTCGTCAGCTCTGGTGGGGACATCAGATACCAGCCTACTATGACAAGACAACGGGCGACCTCCTCGGCGTCACTGATAATCCAGAAAAACTCTACAAAAAGCACGGGAAAGAGAATGTCGTCCGTGATGAAGATGTCCTGGATACTTGGTTTTCATCAGCTCTCTGGCCTTTCTCTGTTCTCGATTGGACGATGGAAGACCCTGGTAAACTCTTCAAGAAATACTACCCAGCACAAGTCCTCGAAACTGGTCACGATATCCTTCTTTTCTGGGTCGTGAGAATGCTTCTTTTTGGGTATGGTCTCACAGGAGAAACACCGTTTAAAACCGTGTATCTGCACGGTCTCGTGACCGATGATCAGGGAAGGAAATTCTCGAAATCTCTCGGCAACGGTATCGACCCGATAGAGGTTATCAATCAGTATTCTGCAGATGCGCTTCGCCTCTCTCTCATTGTCGGAAATACTCCAGGAAACAATCTCCGATTCAGTCTCGATGTGGTAAAAAATAATCAACTCTTCCTGAACAAGCTCTGGAACGTCGCGCGATTCGTCTGGATGAATGTCGGTGAAGGAAAAGACGTCGAAACTGATACAGGAAAGCTCGAAAAAACACTTACGAAAAACTGGAGCAAACTCCTCGACTATGAGCGATGGATATTGACCCGTCTCAAGCGCACAACACTCGATGTCACTCGAGGCATGGAAGACTATGATTTTTCTATGATGGGTGAGAAACTCGTCTCATTTACTCGTGATGAATTCGCTGACTACGCTATCGAGTGTTTCAAGCTCTCAAAAGACGAGTCAAAATACGGAAAAGAAGTGATGATGTACACCCTCCTCACCCTGCTCAAGCTCTGGCATCCCTACATCCCTTTTGCTACCGAGGCACTCACAGGCATTCTCGTCCCAAAGACGACCGTTATTGACGCAGAATGGCCAGAATGTCCTTTTGAGATAGATGAAGAGAGTGAAGAACTCATCAAATCTGTCTTTGAAGTCGTGAAAACCATCCGTACTATCCGTGGGGATCGTAAAATCAAACCAGGAGAAAGCGTCGGAGTCGTCATCTATGCTAATCCTCGTGACCGTGCCGTTCTCGAAAGGAATATCGCCCTCATCGCTGGTCTCGGTAAAGCGAGTGAAGTCGATTTCACGCTCACGAAAGATAACCTCTCTCGTGAAAAATATACCTACGGTATGGCAGGAGAAGTAGAAGTCTTCGTCGATACGAGTGCTTGCAATCATGACGATGATATCGAACGCCTCGAAAAACTCATAGCAGAAAAAGAAGACTACGTCCGTATGCTCGAGGTCAAACTCATGGATGCGACTTTTGTTAGCAAAGCTCCAGAAAATGTCATCCGTCTCACACAAGAGAAAAAAGAAGTCACCCTCCGACAAATCGAGAAAGCACGGGAGGAATTAAAGCAGTATAAGGGGTAAATGAGCATTCAGGAAGAAATCCACTCCCTCAAAAACCCTGAAAAGATAGATATCTATCAGGGGTTTTTCAAGACGGGAAAAGGAGAATACGGAGAAGGTGATGTTTTTCTCGGTCTGACCGTCCCGCAAACACGAGGACTCGTGAAAAAATATGCTCCCGACATGACCCTCGAAGATGTCGATGTACTCCTCGCCGATAAACATCATGAAATACGACTGGCTGGTGTTTTGATACTGGTCTATTTTGCACAGAAAAAGAAGTATCCCCTGTCTGAATTAGCAAGATTTTATATGCAACACGTCTCGGGTATCAATAATTGGGACCTCATCGATACTTCGAGTGAACATATTATTGGTCCTTATATCCAGCACGAGCTCAGTCATGAAGAACGAGTGGATTTTATAACGAAATGTATCGCGAGTTCCAACCTCTGGATTAATCGCATCATCGTCCTCGCATCCTTTCATCAAATCAAGCAAGGGAACGCGAAACTCACCATCTATATTGCTGAGCGCATGCTCACACACAAACACGATCTCATCCACAAAGCCATAGGATGGATGCTCCGTGAAGTTGGGAAACGTTGTTCGATGGATGAATTGCGTGGTTTTCTCGATCAATACGCTCCGAAAATGCCACGCACGATGCTCCGCTATGCGATAGAAAAGATGGACGAAACAGAGAGAAAAAAATATCTCAGCCGAAAAGCCTAAAACTCTCCCGGATGTGTCCGCACATATTCACTTGCTGCATCCACGTCAGCAGGGAAAGTTATATTGTTATAGTAAGTTCCCCCCATATCTGTGCAGGTCAGAGCACTGTTTTGTAAATAAGAGTTGTTCACGCCAGTAATCTCATATTCGCCACGAGGCGATGGTGATAGTCCTCCTATGCGCTCAAACAATGTTTCATCATAGATACCTCCTGCAATTTGAAGCAAATCTGATGCTGGTATATCAGGTTTTTCAGTGATTTTAATAACCTTTCCTGCATCATCGATTTCTACCACTCCTGAAGCTCTCTGAATTGTCGGATCTGATTCTCGTCGAGCAAATATATTTGCCCCTGATTCAAATCTAGTTAGAGCCTGTGTAAAATCAAAATTATTGACGCTATCCCCTGCCAATACGAGACAAACTCTATTTTTGACAAATTCACGTGCAGCCAAGACAGCATACGCCATTCCGAGAGCATCTGGTTGGTCTATGAGAGTAATATGTGCGTCAAATTTCTCTTCTTGAATCGTTTTCTCAAATTCATCACGAAATTGTGGCTGTATGACAATCCCTATATCCCGTATTCCTGCACGAATCATACATGCCAGCGAAAAAGAGAAGAGTGGTCTATTCCCTATTTTTACGAGAGCTTTTGGACATTTTTCAGTGAGCGGAAGGAGCCTTTTCCCTTGGCCTGCGGCAACAATCACTCAGCACACGTTTTTATTCATAAAAAGTACCTCGTTTGAGGTACTTTTTATTATAGAGAAAAGAGAGTATTCCCAAATTTTTATACTGGTTCTGCGTCAGCCACCTTTGAAAGTCCAATCATATCAAATATATACTGTGTTTTTGGGTGAACCTTTTTGAAACTAATAGTCTTCCCTTTTCGGTGTGTGCGAGCGATAAACTCAGTGAGATACGCCAGTGTCGTCGAATTGGTATAGGTCAGTTTTGAGAAATCACACTTGATATGTTCGTATTCTTTTTTCTTTTCCATCTCATGTGCGAGATTCTCGAAGGCTTCATCAGCATTGGTCTCATCGAGCTCCCCTGCGATAATGACTTCTATAATGTCTCGGTATTGCTTTCGCACCTGAATTGTGTATGGTGTGTGCAGTGGTATAGCTGACATAGGCGAAAGTAAGAAATAAAACTTTACGAGCATATTATGAATTATATTTTACATTATGTCAAGTAATAATTATAAATATATAAAAATAGGCTCAAATACGGGCAAAACTGAGTATAAAATCTGAACAAACACAAGCTTTTGGCAGTCAAATATATGGGCTCAGATACTCAGGAAAACCAATCAGGCACAGGATATTTTTGTGTGTTTTTCCGATACGCATGCAGTTTTAATCGAGAGAAGAACTATTTTTAGAAACTATACTGGGCTCTACGTCCTCGGGGTTGATGGAGGTTTGATAACTCAAGACCTACTCTCCTGTATTGAATCAAATATCAGGACACATGCAGATCTCTTTCTCCAAATAGAACCACTTGAGAAAGTACAAACTACAAAGTACAAACTACAAAGTACTGCTCCATTCCGACGTTTTATAGAGCCAGTAACCGCGGTTTTGAACCTCAAAACAAGCGAAGAAACCCTCTTTTCGAGCTTCGCAGAAAAGGGGCGCTACAATATCCGCCTTGCACAAAAGCGCTGAGTCGTGACAAAATGGGTCAAATGATCTGATGTATATGGCGATAAGAGCTATTTGGAGACTTTCTACGATATCCTCGATGAGACCACGAAGCGGGATGGTTTTTCTCATAACTCTCTCGCCTACTACCAACATTTCATCGAAACCCTCGAAGAAAACAACACAGGCTGACTTCTCATAGCAGAAAAAGATGGAATACTCCACGCAGCTGGTATATTTGCCTATTTTTGAAGAACAGCCATCTACTACTATGGTGCTTCTTCCAGCGATCGAGACATTCGTCGTGATATGGGAACCTATCTCCTGCAATGGAGTGCTATCCAAGAAGGAATAAAACGCGGATGTGAAACATACGACTTTCTGGGTATTTCCGAAGATGGTACAGGCAAGCTCGCAGGAGTCACAGAATTTAAACTCCGATTTAATCCAGAAAAGGTACATCTTCCTAAAGAAGTTGTCATCATTTACAGGCTGCTTCTTCTGAAGCTACTTCAGGCTTTAAGTAAAGTACGAAAATTATTTCGATAATTTTTACTTCTTTTTGATTTCGAGCATCCATCGCTCTTGCTCTGCGAGATTATACGTAAGAGCTTTCGTGAGTATCATACCTCGATTTTTGGCCAACTGTTGACCATCAGCCCACTCTTCCTCTGATGCCATCTTGTATATCCAGGCTCGCCCATCAGATTTGAGAAGGGGTTTTATCCAGGTAAAGAGGTCTTCGATATAGGCAGCGGCGCGTGTGACTACGAGATCGTAGTGATCACTGGTTGATGGCGTACCATCGAGGAAAATTATACCATTCTTATTGTGTTTTCGTTCTTCCTTCATGCTCGCAGCTCGCATATCCTCAACCCTCCCCCACTGTGGTGTGATATTCGTAAGTCCGAGTGTTTCGGCAAATTCTCTGACACAATCAATTTTTTTTCGGGTAGCATCGAGGAGGGTGAAGTCATGCTGTGGGAGCATCGTCGCCAGCGGTAAACCCGGGAATCATCCACCAGTTCAGAGATCAAGAATTTTTAATTTTCGATCATCGAACTGTTCAAAAAGTGGCAACGTCACAAGACTGTCCTCAATATGCTTTTGCCAAACCCCCTCTTCATCACGAATAGCAGAGAGATTGATGTGAGTATTTTTTTCAAGGAAAATCGAAACGAGCTTCTGGAGTTGTGGGTTTTCTCGGTAGTTCATGCTGGGAATTATAGTTATATTCTATTATTTCAAAGATTATCCTATTCTTCATCAACAAGTATGGAAATATACACCATCCCTACACCGTATATACCACGCATCATTTATGTTTACTTCATTACTACAATCTCTCTGACATCAACATGGTAGAATATGTATTCTGTTTGGTACTTTTATTTTGGAATAAGGTTTTTCTTTGAGTACCGAAGTGAACCATATCTCAAATAGAGTTTTTTGTTGATCATGTTCTGTGAGACAGACAATTTTATTCGCAATGTTTCATGAAATAGTTTTTCAACTAGGAAATGTTTCTGGTACATAATGTTCAGAGCAAAAGTTCATATTATTTTACAGCTTTATTACGCTCGCCACATTGACCATTATTCATAGTTCCAAAATTGTATACATGTTCTCCTCACTGAATGCGTGCCACATAAAAACATGTCTTCCCTATGGCATTGCACAAATCTCCTGATAGATGCATACAGCGAGCTATAGGAGGTTTGCTATTCCCCCCAAATTCTCATGGAATCTCATGGCTCCGAAATTCGTATGTTTCTGTCATAAAAAAAGAAAATAAAAAAACTCTCCCGAATTGGGAGAGTGGAAAGTGCGTGATTTTTCTTCGCAGCAAACTAACTCTCCCGGTGGGAAAGAAGAAGGCTGAGAAGAAGAACTTGTGCTGGACGCATGTATGTAATTTTAGACGAATGAAATTTTTGTCAAATCTAGAGAGAGACACCGAGGACAAGTTCACGAATACTTGCATA
Source organism: uncultured Candidatus Peribacteria bacterium (assembly GCA_964603225.1). GTDB lineage: Bacteria > Patescibacteriota > Gracilibacteria > BD1-5 > JAGOOR01 > JAGOOR01. The sequence continues at coordinate 19,954 of CAZRUI010000008.1, forward strand.
TATCTCAGTGTCAGACATATTCCGTATTTGATCCAAAGTAAACCATCCAAAACTCGCTATTTCTGACTTCTGGGGGGTGAGTGTACCTGAAATATGATGTGCCAGGAAAAACTCTTCATATTTTCGCTGAGGACCTCTCTCGTTTTCATATTCGATTGTCTGGACACGCACAGGTGCTGGAAGTGATTGTATATTACCTTCTTTGTAAATCGTGACCATGCCCACGAGCTCGATCATAATATCGAGCTCTTCTCGAGCTTCTCGTATCATCGCTTCTTGAAATGTCTCATTTTCCTCTACATGTCATCCAGGCAGTGTCCATGGTTTATGCGATCCATGCTTCACGAGTAATATATTGCCATCACGATCCGTGATGATACCTCGTGCCGAATACTGGAGTGGGAGGTGTTTCATACCTCTATTATATCCAGAAAAAAGACAATACAAATTATCGTCCTATACGGTATAATGTGTCAATTGCTTCTGGCATATCTCACAACATATCTCCAAGTACTTCTATAAGTGTTTTTTCTGCTGCTGGTCGTAATGGGGGCAATCCTTCATGCGGACGTCGAATAATCTCTGCCATTTTCTGACGACCAGCGAGGACATTCTCATAGAATCCTGCTCGGCGACCTGTGAGGAGTGGACTTTCAAAGGCATCAGGATACGGCTCTGCAAAAAGTACTTTTACTTTACCATCACGCTCATCAGTATACATTCTCTGCATCTGATGGTGAATATCATGAGGACGTTTTTTCGCATAAAATTTTGCCAAAAATGGTAACCTGTCGAGCCAATACGCAATAAATGCTTCATTACTTTCTGATTCAAGATGAGGACCGTTATGATTGCCAAGTTTAACAATATATGAAGCGCCAAGTGTACGAGCGTAATCGTACATGACTGGATCTGAGAAATATCCATCAATCAATTCTTCATCTCAGACATATCTTATTGGTTCAGACCATCTTGGTATTGTCAATGTTGCTGATAATGCTTTCTGAAATTGTTCAGGAGTTACTTGGTCAGAACGGATATATCGTGGATGTGGATTGCTCCCAGTAGTAGTAGTAACAACATGAATGACTGGCTTTTTTTGATTTTCAGGGAGCACCATACGTTTATACCACTCTTGTTCGTCTCGGATTTCCTCACCGAGCAACATACCTGAAAGTAGCTTCTCCACCTTGAGAATAGAACGCTTCCTTATATCACGAAATCGAAGTGTATTTCGTGGACTATTTTTCTCACAGTATCGGAGAATGTCAGACATACGTTTCTGAGCAAATCAAATACCAGCAAAAGCACCCGAAGAATTCACAATGATATGATCAAAGTCTTCTGGGCGAATACCAGCTTCCTCAAGCGCTACTGCCATACCAATACTCGATGATGCACGATATTCGCCTGGATCGACTATGAGAACACGAGATCCCTTTGGGCCAAGTGTATGATTTTTGATACCTTGAAGCACGTCATTCTGTATGATGGGTTCATCAACTCTGTTTGTGCTATGTGATACTGTAGTTTTCATCTCTCACTAGCGTACCATATATTTGTCTGTGAATCAAAAGGAAATTTCTGTTTTTCGACTGATTCACTACAATCAGGAGAGTTATGAAAAAGAAACCAAAAATAGTAGCCCCTCGTGTCGCCAATAAAGCAGGATATCAGGTTCAGGATGTCTGGTTCCACAAAGCAAAAGCTGCTGGTTACCGTGCACGCAGTGCTTTTAAACTCCTCCAAATACAAGAAGAAACAGGATTGATTCGAGCTGGAGACATAGCCCTCGATCTCGGATGTGCACCCGGTAGCTGGCTCCAGGTTATCACAAAGCTCGTTGGTGAAGAAGGAAGAGTCCTCGGTATCGATCTCCAAAATGTCGATAAATTTGCTCAAAAAAATATCACCACTTTCGTTGGAGATATGACGGTCAGCGAATCCCATGAAAAAATCAAAAAATACCTCTCAGAAATACGCACCGAAGGTCAAGAGCAAGAAGTCCAAAAAGAAGCATCGGGAGTCTGGTGAATCAATGATAATCCAAAACTCTCTCTAAAGTGATTCAATGTTATCACTTCTGACGTGGCACCCAAGACAACAGGCCGAAATGATGACGATCAGTACCACAGCGCTATGCTGTGTCTCGAAGTCCTCAAAATCGCAGATAAATTCCTCGCTCCTGGAGGCAATCTCGTGATGAAAATCTTTGTGGGTCGAGATCTCGCACAAGTCCTGAATAAGGCGAAAAATATGTTTCGAAAAATACAGACTATCAAACCCGATGCGTGTCGAGATAGAAGCTTCGAAGAATATGTCGTGTGTCGAGGGTTTAAATCCTAGAATGGGACATCCATTTCTGTTGCTGGTTTAATACTTGGACCAGATGACATGCCACCATTATCACGATTTTTTTGATAATCATTTTCGACGACGTAGTGTGTATCACCGTACTGCCCTGGTTCTTTGCGCTTGAGAACAGTCATATTGACGTAGCCTTTTTCATTCACGATAGCCTGCATATCCTCGAGTTTAAGCGAGAGATTGAGGATTTCACCATACTGTGTTGAGACCGCTTTCGCAGACCCACCGATATATTTTTTATCAGCCATAGTAAATCAATTACGAATTATAAAATTACGAATTAGAGGAAAAACCTCCACTTTATCTTTATTCAGCTGTTGCCCCACCTTCTTCCTCGACACCAACCAGACGGATGCGGTAGCCAGTGAGTTGTTCCGCAAGGCGGACATTGCCTCCTGAGCGACCAATAGCACGGACTTCTTCTGATTTTGGTACAGACACTACAGCGACACCCTCTTCATCGAACTGTACATCGAGAATACGAGCAGGATTGAGAGCTTGAGCGACGAGTTCACGAGCATTGTCAGTATAGTTGATGACATCGACTTTTTCTCCTGAGAGCTCTTCGACAACCGCCTTGACGCGGATACCTTTTGGACCAATGAGAGCACCAGCAGGATCGACTTCTTCAAATTCTGATGCCACGATGATTTTTGTTTTAAATCCTGGCTCACGAACGATTTTGACGATTTCGATAGTCCCATCCTCGAGTTCTGGTGTTGAGAGTTCAAAGAGTTTTGCAACGAGTCCTGAATCCTTGCGAGAGAGGATGATTTTTGGCTCACCACGTCCCTCGTCTTCTACTTTTTTGACGTAGACATGGAGACGCATACCAGGAGTGTATTTATCACGACTGACCTGTTCGCCTCGTGGGAGGAGCACCTGAGAACCATTGAATTCGACGAAGACACGATCATTTTCGACCATATCCACGCGGACATTCACGATTTCACCCTGTTTATCCTTGAAAATCTCATAGACCTTTGCCTTTTCAGATTCACCAATTTTTTGAATGATGACCTGACGAGCTGCTTGTGAAGCAATACGACCAAAGACTTGTTGATTGTCACGGAGAACATCACTCACATCGATCTCGATGATATCACCGATATCAAATGCATCAGCATCATCACCGAGCTCAGCTTTACTGATTTCAGTATTTGGATTCGTGACTTCTTCGACGACAGTTTTTTCGAGAGTGACAGCGATATCACCAGAATCAAAATCGAGTTTTACATTCACGATATCGTCTTTTGTTCCGTAATCTTTTTTATAGGCAGTACGGATAGCAGATTCGATGATTTCGACGAGGTCTTCACGACGGAGACCACGTTCTGCAGCGATATGATTGATGGCCGCTTCTATCTTTTTGAGATCGAGCATAGTTCAGGAAAATAAAAAATACAAACATCAGGAACGAAAACAGTATAGAGAAACTCTGGGTAAAAAAAAGAATCTGGGATTCCAAATTCTTGCGTTTTCGACTGATTACGGAGACAGTATAGCAGGAAAAGACAGGAAATCAAAAATTTTACCATCTTTCCTCATGAAATCCATATCCCTCTTGGGTTGACATGGGACTATTCGACGGACATAATTTTATCACCATTTGTGATGTAAAAGCCTTCTTTTGAACTCATAGGAGACCAGAGTCAGGAGAGAGATACAGCTCCATCGGCGCGAGTAATCTGTGTATTTCAGGATTTCCATAAAAATGTATATTGCCCTACTGTCATGTCATCTCTGGTCTGCATCGGGGTTCGTCCGTATCTATCCCATATAATCGCCCCCTCGGCAGTCCAAAATATATAGACCCCATCTTGATCTCCTCGGGCAACATGAAATGGAACCTTTGTTATCGGAGGCGTCATGAGTTGTCTGGTTGTCACATCGTAGAGAAGAATTTCCTTATTTCGTCGGACGATAGCGAGACCAATCAGAGAATAGTTTTTCTCAATATTCATGGTCGTCCTGGCTTCTTCCGTGATAGTTGGGGCACGAAGTACATCTATGATTTTGGTATCTGTGACATTTTTGAGTTCAAATGCTGGTCGAACATCCAGTACGCCCTGTGTATCAGGCTCAATAAATACAGCAGTAGTACCAATATTTGTATTGAGAAAAGTAATCACTGCATCACCGGCAGGGAGACGGTCCAAAGTACATTCTCGGAGGCATGATTGGGTACGAGAAAATGGCACCGTAAAGTGCACCGGGTAATAGAAACCAAACAAATCCGCATCAAAATACACGAGTCGTGCCTGTATATCTATCCGTACTTCGATAGGACTCTCCCCTGGTACTCTGAGGGTCAATCGAGAAACATCCCAAAAATAGGTCTTACCGACAAGCGCCACGAGGCCACCGAGTACTGCTCCGATAATCAAAATCGGAATGAGAAATATGGTTATCTTTTCACGGATTTCAGCGAGATTCATGTGGTAAAAAAAGAATTTTGGATAGTATAGAGATAACACTATGATTTCGCAACAAATAATAGAAAAAATCGATACCCTTCGTTCTGGTGGACAAGTTGCCCCTCTGTTTGTCACAGAAGGTCAAACATGTGAAATCTGCGAGCTTATTTTTGATCAAGAAATAACTGACCTCGATGAGCTCTCACTCCGAGGTATAACTGACTGCATGTACTATGATTGTTCGGATAAAAAAAATAAACACCACGGCGCCGAGAAAGTCCGAGAACAAGCCGAAAAACTCTATCAAAAACCTGCTGGAAACCTGTTAGTCGCGATTTTTCGTCATATTGATATCCTCACTGAGACCTCTGCCAACGCTCTTCTGCGACTCTTTGAAGATGTACCCGCACAGCTCCTTATCCTCGTGACCAGTCGATCTCCACAGAAAATCATCTCCACCCTCCAATCACGCATGATTATGCTGGCTCCTGGTACCACTAGAGGTGGAGAAAATCCGTACCAGAATGCGGTCGATGCGTATGTAGCAGGAGACCCTGAACCACTCTTTAGTCTGACGCTCGTTTCCAGCAAAGAAGCGAAATTCACCCGAGATGATGCATTATGGGTTATCCAGGGTTTGCAAGATGCTATCGAATGTGGTACACTGTCTCCGAGACATGCGCGTCGGATATCAGATACTCGAGTTCTCCTCGAGACAACCAATACCATCGCAAAATATCTCATCGATCAACTCCTTATCTCTCT
>CAZRUI010000009.1:0-21929 GCA_964603225.1 uncultured Candidatus Peribacteria bacterium
CTTGCAAACAAGGCATTCTTTTTCTCGGAGCCTACATAAAACCCTGGAGAACCTATATCGGGAATCGAACCAAGAAAAATATGTACGAGTGTATTACAAAACGAGACGAAGAAAGATTTGAGTCGCAGATACAATCATATTTGGGGTTGATGGGGCATTTTCAGACTGCGAGCTTGCGAAAAAATATTGAGAACATACTTCATGACTAAGTTTTTTGAAATTCCCTATCTTTTCATATACTTCAATTCAGAAGAAGTAGAGAGTAGATGTAGGAGATAGAAAGGAAATTTTTATAATCCGCTCTATGACTACCTCTATTTCTACCTTCTCTTAACTTGAATTTGAATTACATGACCCGCACTCGTTTCGCCCCATCCCCAACAGGACAACTCCATATCGGAGGCCTCAGAACAGCTCTTTTTGCCTATATCTGGGCAAAGAAAAATCACGGACAATTCCTTGTCCGTATCGAGGATACGGATAAAACTCGTGAAGTAGAAGGTGCTCGTGATGCCCTCCTCGATACCCTTGAACTCTTCGGAATTCGCGCTGACGAGAGTATTCGTCATGGTGGTGACTGCGGTCCCTACATCCAGTCTGAGCGTCTGCCTATCTATCGTGAGTATGTCGAGAAACTTATTGAGCAAGGCGATGCCTACTATTGTTTCACTACTGAAGAAGAGCTCGAAGCCCATAAGAAAAAGGCAGAAGAAGCGGGGATTATGATCCCTTTCCGAAGTCCCTATCGTGATATCACGATCGATGAAGCAAAAACAAAAATCGCGGCAGGCGAGAAATATGTGATTCGTATGAAAATCCCAAAAGGGGAGATGATAACATTTAATGATGGACTCAAAGGAAAAATCTCTGTTCCAAGTGCTGATATTGACGATCAAGTGCTTCTCAAAACTGACGGATTCCCAACCTATCACCTCGCGATGGCGGTCGATGATCATCTGATGAAAATCACGCATGTTCTTCGTGGCGATGAATGGCTCCCAAGTACCCCAAAACACGCATTACTTTATCGTATGTTTGGATGGGAAGCACCAGAATTTTACCATCTCTCCGTTATCCTCGGGGCTGATCGCAAAAAACTCTCAAAGCGAAATGGTGATACCCATGTCAGCCAGTTCCTCGAAAATGGTTACCTCAAAGAAGCTCTCCTCAATTATATCGCTCTCATCGGTTGGAATTCGAAAACCACAAAAGAGATTTTCTCACTTCCAGAGCTTATTGAAGCATTTACTCTGGATGGTCTGCAGATTGCGAATGGTATTTTTGATCCAGAGAAACTGAAGTGGATGAATAGTAAATATATCGCTGCAACACCAGCCGATGAACTCGTAAAAATCCTCTCAGACTACCTCAAGCAATATAATTCTGCATTCTACAAAAATACTTTTATTGCTCACGATGAAGCCTTTAATCGTGCGGTTATCATGGAAGTCCAGAAGCGCTGTGAAACCCTTGCTGATTTCCCAGCTCTCTCAGAATGTTTTTACCAAGAGCCAGAAGTCGATACAGCATTGCTTCTCTCAGAGAAAATGTGAATCACTGAACTCGCACAAGCAAAAGAAGCCCTTCAGTTCGGGCTAGATATTATTTCTGGGATGGATCCCCGGGTCAAGCCCGAGGATGACGGGAAACCGATGCGAGATATTCTAAAAGACCTTATGATCCCAAAAATCGCAGAAGCAGGGAAGAAAAATGGTCAGATTCTCTGGCCTCTCCGTGTCGCTCTCACGGGAAAAGAATTCTCACCTGGAGCATTTGAGATGATAGAAATTCTTGGTCTCGAGAAGGCTATTGCTCGCATCGAGAAGGTAGTTGCAAAACTCGCATAATCGCTATAATAATTGATACCAAAAGAGTTGCTTTTTGCACTCGAGAGGTATATACTGAATTTAGTTTCAATTCACACACTACTTATGAACTTCCTCATACTCAAAACCATCATCGAATCAACTATACAGAACTACAATAACCAGAATCAGATGGCAAAGATCGGAGAAAATAATATCTCTATCGTAGGTATGTCTCAAAAAGGTATCGAACTCCTCATACGTTGTCCTCACACTGGCAAAGAAATTAATGTCCATGCTGAAGTGAATTTCATGAATGGACCACTCCCAACCAATTTCACTATCAATGGCAATGCTCATATGCCAAAAACAACCGGTCAAATCAATGACGATGATGTCACTCAGATTCATCAAGCTCTCAAAAATACGACGAATATATCAGATCTTTTTGGTGCCGAATAATACATGAAATCAATCCTCAGATTATTGCGTTTCTTGTTTTGGTGGATTGTTGTCCTCATCACAGTAGCAGTGATAGGATTTTTTCTTTGGCCACTTTTCTCGGATAAAGCTCGTACTCTCAAAAATGGTGATTGGGATTCTGGTGCCGCCACTTCAGATGTTATTCAGATGACACTAGAACAAAAAATACGTTCATTTTTTGATATTACGAAGACCGCTGCGCGTGACGTAATGAGTGATGATAGTGGAAAAATAAAAATTATTTATGATTATAACAGAGAAACAGGAGACTATATATCTAGGGAAATAGAATAGCATTTTTAGAATAGAGATTCCGTTGAATGCTGTTGCAGATACACATGTTTCTGTATCATAGGGTCTAGTGCGAGATATGTTTCCAGACGTTCGAGAAATATCCTTTTCAGATCGGGATGTATTTCGCCAAAGACAGTTTTATCTCCGTCAAATTTTACCCGACCGGCCCAGTATGTTCTCAGATATTTCAGAATATTCCTATCTTCAAGTGATCCAAACTGTTCTTCAATGATCTTCTCCACGATTCAATGAGCACCGCACCAATAACGAAAAGCTGAAATTCTTTTTGGGTCGAATAAATGTTCCACACGAGCAAGCATATGTTCAGAGCTTCACCTATATAATGTGTGAGATCACTCATGAATTTGAAATCGTGAAAGGCTTTTACCACAGGTGTCTGAGAGACCCTGGTCATTTCTTGCTAGCTCTCAGGTTAAATCAGATTCATCGGGATTTGAGAGCCACTGATGATAGACTGTTTGCCATCTTTTTGCCGTGATGTCATTTAATTCATGTTCCGTACGGCAATCCCCACTGTTTCATGAGAAGCTACACCCGTGAGAATGTAGCCGTACACGTCTCTTGTCAGTAATGATTTCCCGGAGAAAGTCATTCTGTTTATTTTTGAGAGAACGTAGAAAATATTGACGGAAGTAACCGAAATTTTGCCCCTTGTACTGCTGTACACAGCGCCAGAGTACGATGAAATACTCCTGACGAAGATCATCAGGCTCCATGGTACGTACTTCATTTTTGACTAGGAGCTCAATTGCTCACTGGAATTGTTGTTGTAAGCTCGTAAAACAGGATGTATCAGTTTCTGCTCGACGAACCATTATAATATCTTCGATGATTCGCATGAGGGATGTATTTTGGAAACACTGTCATAGGAAATGTCTGAGATTCAGATAAAATAGTCAGTTTTTTGTAATCCCAGGAGCGTCATCCGATCACATTCATCAATTCGCATGTATTCACATTTTGTATGGGTTAAAAATTCGTCGAGATATTCCTGTTTTAGGCGATACTTCAATCGATGCTTCTCACGTGAAACTTGCAATCAGAAGATCCAAATTGGACTGTACCATAGCAACGATCGCTTCAACTGTTTCTGTATGATTTCATATACGCAATGGACGATAATCAAAGTTATCTACTGTATCTCTAATTGCAGAACGAAACCTCTCCACGATCAGCGCCTTAAAATCTTCTTCGCCCCCTTCACTGTATGAATAATTTCAGCGCCCGAGATACAAGCGTGAAAGTCAGGGCAAACGTAATTTATTTAGTTTGATTTCCCAATGAACATGTTCTCCAGTCCACATTCTATGTCCTTCACTCCATATTTTCATAAAAAAGTATAATTATAATAATTATAGAATAATATACATTTAAGTAAATATATTGCTTCAGGAATTAAAATAGCGGGAGAGTACTTTTTATTGTTTGCTCATAAAACCCCTCACAAATTCTTCACCAGTCATTGGTTTTTTACCAGCGGGGTGTATTTTTTTGATTACTATGAGACCATCTGTGACTTGAATTGCGGGGAAAGAAATATTAGTAAAAGGGTCGGTGTAGTATGTCCAAATATTTTTCGCAAGAGACACAGTGCCTGAATGTATTTTTTTTTCTATTTCTAATAACACTACCCTGATATCTCCGTAATTCGTATGTAAGCCTGGCCAAGGCGTGTAGGCCTGCCATCGGTGGTAGGCTTCTTCGAGTGTCCATGAAGACTGGAGTTCTCCATCTTTTTTTTCTATCATTTTCGTGTAGGTCGCCTCATCATGATTTTGTGGAGTTGGTACGATAGAACCATTTTGGAGGCCTTCGAGTGTCTCTATAAGCAATGGCCCAGCCTGTTTTCCTGTGAGAGCAAAGAGTGTACCGGTCGTATCAGAAGGGGAGATATGCCATGTTTCCTGGAGGAGGATATCGCCTTCGTCCATCCCGAGACTCATCTGCATGATAGTGAGCCCTGTTGTTTCTTCACCATTTAGGAGCGCGTGCTGAATCGGTGCAGCACCTCTATACTTTGGGAGGAGGGAAGTGTGGACATTGAGAAAGCCCATTGGCGGAATATCCAAGAGTATTTGAGGAAGTATTTTGCCATACGCGACGACGATACAGATATCAGGGGCGAGCTCACGAACTGTATGGAGAAAGTCTTCATTTTTTATCTTCTCCGGCTGATAGAGGGGGAGATTTCTTTCTCGTGCGAGTTGTGTGACAGGTGATGCGATCATATCATGTCCACGACCACCGATTTTATCAGGATTGGAAACGACTCAAATAATCTCTACTGTATGTTTTTGTAACAGCAGATACGAGAGTATATCGGCCGAGAGTTGCGGAGTTCAGAAAAAAAGTACGCGTAGTTTTTTCATAGAATTATTGACAAAATCAAAATGATTATATTATACAAATTCAGTATACTGAAATTGTAGAGGATTTTTATCTTTTAACAATCTCGTTTTATGAACGAAACGTGAAATTGATTTTTTGAGCAAGAGCTTGAGAATTATCTTGACGACAACTGTCGTCAATTCTACCACTGTGTTCTATCAGATACACAACTAATTATTTACGTTTCTGGTTATCTTGGTGATCTCGATAAAGAAGAACTCAAGACTGATGTGGAGGCCCAGTTTCCAGATCTAAAGGGGAGAGTAATTATTATTATGGATACAGAAGATCGACAAAAGAGAACTGATACCGAAAGACGTCATCTAGAGAAGGAAATACGCGACCAAGTTGCTAAATTGGTGAATTCTTCTTCGAGTCCGATTGGAGTGAATGATGTGTATGATGTATGGCTTCGATTTACTATACCATCTCGAATAGGTCGTTGGCTTGGTCATGACCCAGATGGTATAGTTATGAAAGTGGCAACTGATCCAGAAAAACGTTGAGTGGTGGAGAAGACATTGATTCCACTTGCAAAAAAACATCACATACCTCTCCGTGTCATGGGTACCACACCTTGGAGACAGGCGCGCGATGAATTAAAGAGACTTAAAAAATAATCTAAACCCGTATCTTTTTTACGACTTCGCCATAGCGGAGACATTTTTCTGTTGTGCCTTTTCCAGTAAGCCCGACAAATATCCAAAATATTCCCAGAAGTACGAGGAAAATACCAGGATGCCAGCTCATCTCCACGATAGGGGCGACTGCTGTATCGATTTGAAATCCTCCTGTTTTTTCTGCTGGCGCAGTGATGATATTTTTTACAAGTGGATCCATCATAGGTCCGCCGACGATGATGAGAGCGAGGCCATGCAGACCTTGTTTCCATCGGAGCCATTTGTGTTTGATGACACAGGCTGTGATGAATCAACGACCAATAAAAAAGAGGCCGAGGATGAGAAGTGCGTATTCGATTTTTTTCTCTGTTTCTGGAGACTGTACGCCCATAAATGGCACATCGATAACCGAACGATCCTGTGACCACCAGAGAAGACCGATGATGAGAAGACCTGAGATGATATGCATTCATCGTATTGTGCTGTCTTTTGGACGTTGCGCGACGAATTGTGCGAGTTTGATAAGAGTAGGATTCATAGGAAGAAAGAGAATTTGGTGCCCAGGGCCGGACTCGAACCGGCACACCGTGAGGTAAGGGATTTTAAGTCCCTCGTGTCTACCATTTCACCACCCGGGCAAATAATTTTGTGAGACTACTATATAGTATTTTTATTTTTCTCAAGAGACCTTTTGCGCGTGATATTTTTTACAAAAATTAGACAAATTTGTTTCTTATTTTATAAAAAAATAGTGGCTGGTTTGTGTTTGCAATGACCCCTGATTTTCCTAAAATAAGGAGGTGGTTTTGCTCTTGTTTATGCACTTTTTTATAAAAAAGCTCATAGCAGACAATATCCAGCCCGAATAAAAATTGTACTCACTTAATTTCTAATCAACATTTCAATGGCTGCCAGTGACCTTGTCGCTCTTGTCGATGTGTGAAGCTCTCGCATCAAGACTCTCGTTGGATCATTTATCGTCGATCCAGCAAACCCAAATAAACCAAAGCTCAATATCCTCGGAGTAGGTGTCGTCAAATCAGATGGTGTCCGAAAAGGTGTGATTCTCGACATGGAAGAATTCAAAAAAAATCTCGATGAATCTCTCACTGAGGCAGAAAATATGGCTGGTCAACAGTTTCCTCATGTCGGTATCTGTCTCTCTGGAACAGGCATTCAGATTCACAACAACAAAGGAATGATCGCTATCCCATCAAACGAAATCACTCAGGATGATGTGAACCGTGTTCTCGATATGGCACAAAATGGTATCACACTTTCGAATCAGACAGTTCTCAAGATTATTCCAGAATCTTTCTCAGTCGATCTCGAGCACCATGTAAAATCTCCAGTGGGCATGAGTGCAAAAAAACTCGAAGTCAACGCACACATATTCACTGTTCCAACAACAGCACTCAATAATGTTCGCAAAGGATTCAAGGATGTTGGTATCGATGTTGTCGATGTATTCCCATCACTTCTCACATCACCAGAAGCAGTTCTCTCTCGTCGTCAAAAAGAGCTCGGAGTTGTCTGTGTCGATATCGGTTCTTCTTGTACTGGTCTCGCTGTGTACGAAGAAGGCGTTCTCCGCCATGCATGTATCATCCCAGTCGGTGGCGAATACGTCACATCAGATATTGCTCTCGGTGTTCGTGTCTCTGTGGATATCGCAGAGAAACTCAAGACAGACTATGTTGATCTCACATTCTGTGATCTCGCGAAACCAAAAGATGAAGAAATCGTCCTCAGTCGTATCGACAAAAAAGAAACAGAAACAGTATCAAAGCTCTACCTCTCACAGATTGCCCAGGCTCGATATAAAGAAATCCTCTCTCTCGTCAATGCTGAACTCAAACGTCTCGGACGTGATGGTATGCTCCCAGAAGGTGCGGTCTTCGTCGGTGGCGGATCAAAAGCTCGCAATCTCATCGACCTCGCAAAATCAGAACTCCGTCTCCCATGTACGATTGGTTTCCCAGAAGATCAAGAATTCGTCACCGGAACATCTGTCTCAGATCCAGGATTTGCCTCTGCTGTCGGCGCACTTCTCCTCTCTCAGCGAGCAGGAGGATTTGGTCGTGCACGCATGTCTATCGGAGCTGGTATCGGTGGTCTCAAGGATTCGGCAAAAAAGTTTTTCAAATTTTTACTTCCCTAAAGAACTGTATTTCTTTTTCTCTCACTTATTAATTTTATTTTTTTATGGCACCAGTTAAATCAACACGTAAAGCAGGCTCAACCAAGAGTGGATCTCTCAAGGGCCTTTTTCTCAAGGATGCAGTTTCTCAACCAGAGGAAGTAAATGTTTCAAAAATGATATCACCCGTCGCGAGTATCAAAGTCGTGGGTTGTGGTGGTGCTGGTCAGAACACCATCAATCGTATGATTGAGAGTGGTCTCTCTGGTGTAGATTTTATTTCTATCAACACTGATAATCAGGCTATCTACAATTCTCTTGCTCCAGTCAAACTCAGTATCTGACCAACGACAACTCGTGGTCTCGGTGCTGGTGGAGATCCAGAGCGCGGTAAAAAAGCTGCAGAAGAATCTATCGACGATATCCGTGAAGCACTCGCTGGTGCAGATATGGTATTCGTTACGTGTGGTCTCGGTGGAGGTACTGGTTCTGGTTCTGCTCCTGTCGTTGCTGAAGTAGCAAAAGATATGGGTGTGCTCGTCGTCGGTGTGGTCACAAAACCATTTGCTTTCGAAGGTCAACGTCGCAACAATCAAGCCCTCGAAGCGTATGACGTCCTCAAATCAAAAGTTGATACACTCATCACCATCCCAAATGATCGTATCCTCACTATTATTGATAAAAAGACTCCTCTCCTCGATGCGTTCCGTATCGTGGATGAAGTCCTCACAAATGGTGTACAGGGTATCTCAGACCTCATCACTCAGCCAGGCCTCATCAACGTCGACTTTGCCGACATCAAATCAGTTATGCAAAATGCTGGTTCTGCTCTCATGGGTATTGGTTACGGTCGTGGTGAGTCTCGCGCGACAGACGCAGCTCGTGCTGCTATCGAGAGTCCACTTCTCGAACTCTCTATCATGGGTGCTCGTGGCCTCGTTTTCAATATCACTGGTGGTCACGACCTCTCAATGTTTGAAGTCGATGAGGCAGCTCGTGTTATCACAGGTGCGTGTGATCAAGATGCAAATATTATCTTCGGTGCGACGGTCGATCCTGCCTTTGAAGAAGGTGAAATCAAGATTACTGTCGTAGCAACAGGCTTTGATGAATCTCAGGTCACTATCCGTTCTAACGGCGCTTCTGCTCCACGCCCATCAACCTCTTCTGGTTCATTTGGTCGTCGAGTCCTTGGTTCTGCTCCAGTAGCTCCAGCAGCTCCTGAAGAGAAATCTCCAACAGACGATCTCGATATCCCAGCGTTCCTCAGAAATCGTAAATAATTTTGCGATATGTTTATCGCTATTGAGTGAGTCGATGGTGCAGGGAAGGATACACAGCTCAAGCTCTTGTTGAGTCATTTGATAGACCAAAATAAACACCGCGTCATAACAAAATCTCGTGAGCCATCGCGGATGACAGAAGCAGGAAAACGATTAAACGAAATCGCACAACAACATATCGTGGTGCCACCACTCGAAACAGCGAAACTTTTTTCAGAGGATAGAAGAGAACTCGAATTGTTTCGAGCGTCACTCCTCGCACGCGACGTGTGGATTATTTCTTCCCGTTGTGATCTCACGACCTATGTCTATCAGGGCTATGCGAGTGGTGTGAGCTTCGAAGACATCTACGAACTCCACAAAGATATCCTCGCTCCAGAGCTCACCATCGTCCTCATGATATCTGTTGAGACGATGCTCGCTCGACTCGGAAGTCGCACAGAAGCAAAAGAAGTCTACGAACAAGAAGATTTCCTCAGAAAATGTCATGCAGGCTATCTCAGCGCCATAGAGTTTCTCCAGTCCAAAGGTCGCAATATCGTCGTAGTAGATGGAGAGGGGAGTGTGGAGGAAGTTGCAGAGAGGATTAAACAATTATTCACCACGTAATATTTTTTCCACGAGAGGGGCTATTGATATTACTTTCATATTTGGTATTTCTTGAGCTCGCTTCAGATTACGTGGTATACTATCGGTAGTGATGAGTTCATCGAGATTTTTTGCGAGTTCTCTATGAGCATCTTGTGGGAAGACACCATGCGGAGCAAATGCGCGTACACTTTTGGCTCATTTTTTTCTGAGCATATGAGCTGCTTCCCGGAGAGTTCCACCAGTTTGGATGAGGTCATCGATGAGGAGTACGTCTCGATCTTTTGGATCTCATTCCTTGATAGTGATGATTCTGTTTACTCCTTCACGTACTTTTGCACAAATAATTCGTGCATTTTCTGGGAAAGCTTCTTTGAAGCGTTTTGCTGCTCCGTCATCTGGAAACGCTATGACTGTTTCTGGTTTCACATCGAGAAGTGAAAGAGTTGTGTGGAGTTCTGCATTGACCTGGAATGGGTCGAAGAGAAATCGTTCGACCAGAGCGTGTATATCAAATGTATGAATACTTGTTTTCTCTTTTCTTCCAGACGGTATATGTGAGAGTAAATCGGCGAAGTATCTCGCTGTTGCTACTTCTCATTTTTTGGAAATCCTCTCCATAGTGCCGACAGGAAAATAGGGAACAATGACACGCACTTTATCAGCATAATAATCCACGAGTGATCGTATCATCGCATAGTTGGAAAAGAAATTTTTTGGCCCTGAAAAATCAGCTATATAGGTTACGTCCTGGTGCTCGACTGTTTCTTTTACATCGTGTATCATGATATTTGGCCAGCCATCTGGGAAATTTCCCATATCTGCCTGACCCTGACGCATTCTCTCTGGATTGTTTCGGACGAGAGTCTCAGAGAGGCCTGAAAAATTGGGATGAGCAAAAAGAGTTTTCATAAAGAAAAGTTAAGAATAGTGGATGATGCTTTCGTTGCGGTAAGAATTGAGCTCCTGACGGAGAGGGTGATCTGAGAGCCCATCGAGTCATATGAGGGCGAGGACACCATCGACTCGACCACCTATTTTTTCTATGAGACTGGTCGCAGCGAGAAGGGTCCCACCGGTTGCGAGGAGATCATCGATAATGACGACATTTTTTCACTCTTCAATTGCTCATTTCTGTATTTCGATACTGCTCTCTCCGTATTCGAGTGAGTAGGATGTGCCGATAGTTTTACCAGGGAGTTTTCCTTTTTTACGAATCATGACAAATGGCTTATTGAGAATCTGTGCAACAGGTATCCCAAAGAGAAACCCTCGAGCATCGAGTCACGCAATGACATCAGCATTTTTTGCTCTCTTTGCGAGTTCGAAGCAGGCAAATTGCATTGCTTTTGGGCACTGGAGGAGGGGAGAGATGTCCTGGAATGTGATACCTGGTTTTGGGAAATCTTCGTGAGCCTGGATATAGTCTCGTAAATCGATTTTTGGGATATAGGCATTCACTCGTGAGCGAAATTTTTCACTACATTTCCGGACTACTGCTTCTGTGTTTGCTAACTGTGTGAGAGGGAGCAATATACTGACGAGTTTTTGGCTTATATTTTTGAGAATATTTTCATCCGGAATATCACGAGAATATTTATTTCTCCGTGCAGCGATATGACGATGCCATTCGGCGAGGAGGATAGGCAGGTCTGATACTCACGAAGAAATCTCATTTTTTGCTTCTGGTATTTCCAGGCCAACATGGCTCACGACAGAAAGGATATTGATGAGGAGATCAGCTGATTCTTTTTGGATTTCTGCTGCATTATCTTCCTGTATCGCGGTGAGGAGTTCACCCATTTCTTGTGTGGTCTTGGAGAGGGCATCATCGATGGTGACGTGAGCATCGATTTCGAGATCGTGGTAGGGTTTGAGGGAGTGCATAAAAAATTTTAAAATAAGTAATTAATCCTGAATGTTTTTTTGTAAGTCAAAATGAATTTCTGTATTCACACCTGATTCGTCGAAAGATTGCCAACTTTGTACGTCAATCTTTGGCTGTAACATGCCAAGAAGATAGACATAAGTGATGATATCATCGTGTTTTTCTTTTGCTCGACCATTCAGTGTGAGTGATACCTTTTTCTTCCCTTGAGCAATAGCTGCTATGACAGCATGGTCTATATTTTTTTCTAGTATTTTTGAGATTTTGTCTGGTATCATGGCTTGCGCGAGTTCACGAGCTTTTTCAGGATTTTTGACGAGTTCCTGAGCGTCTTGGAGAGTGAGCATAAAAAAGAAGTAAGAAATAAAGCGAGGACACTTTACTCCCGAAACAAGCATTTTATTTTATATGTATCTATTTTGTAATAGATTGATTTTTATTGATTTAGAAATGTTTTATATACAATGAAATAAGCACT
The DNA here is from genome assembly GCA_964603225.1 of uncultured Candidatus Peribacteria bacterium. GTDB lineage: Bacteria > Patescibacteriota > Gracilibacteria > BD1-5 > JAGOOR01 > JAGOOR01. The sequence continues at coordinate 11,989 of CAZRUI010000009.1, forward strand.
CAATAAATTTGTAATAAATAATTACATTATGAAAAATTATCAGTGAATTTTAGCCAAACTTGGGATACCAGAAAAAGCAGTCACCATCTATTTGGATCTCCTCGATCATGGTCGTTCTTCTCCGTCGGAGATTGTCGCTCGTACAGGGCTGCATCGTCCAGAGGTGTATCGATACCTCCCATTTCTGACGGATAAATGACTCGTCGTGACTTCCAAAACGGGGAAGCGTCAATTTTTCACAGCGTGATCTCCTGAGAAAATAACGGAACTCTTCCAAGAGCTCCAGCAAAATGCAGACTACATCATCCGTGAACTTCATGAAAAATATGTTGTCATGAATCAAAAACCTCACGTAGAATATCGTGAGGGGAGAAAAGGGGTGACAGCAGTCTTTGCTGATATAGTATCGACACTCGGTGAGGATGAGACGTTTTACCGTGTCACCTCGGAGATCGACGTAGAAAAAGTAAATACTTACCTGCCGGCAAATTACCGTACTGTGCGAGACAAGAAAAAACTGCAGCGCTATGTCATCATGTCTGCGAATGCTGCGAAAGTGAAACAAAAAAGGCTCGATCGTGATCTCGTCGTGATGCCTCCGAGTGTGGATGATTTTCGCGATAATGTCCTCATGACCATCTACGGACACAAAGTCGCCTATATCGATTTCAATACTGAGACGGCTATCACGATAGCAAATCCTATGATTGCTGAGTTTCAAAAAAAACTCTTCAAACTCGCGTATAATTCTCTGAAAAAATAAAAAGCACCCGAAGGTGCTTTTTAAGAAAATAATCAAAATGATTATTCAGCTGGAGTTGCTTCTGTTTCAGTCGTAACTTCTTCAGTAGCAGGAGTTTCTGTTTCAGGTGTTTCAACAGCAGGAACTACTGTTTCTTCTGTTGTCGTTGTTTCATCAGACATAATGAAATGGGATAGGAAATAAGTGAGCGGAGTATAGCCGTTTCTCCGTGTATCCTATTTATTATATGAGACATTTACTCTATATAGGCTATAGAGGAGTTTGACAATCGGCAAAGGTAGTAAAAGAAAATTATTTCTTCTTCGGAAAACCCCACTGCCAGCGAGGTGTTTCACCTTTTTTGTACGCGATATAAATCAAGAGAATAGTAAGCGCAAGCATAGGTCATCCAGAGACTAGGAAATTACTGCCTGAATCGGGATTTCCGGGAATAGCCTCTTCGCGGATAGATATGAGAACAGAGATAAGAGTAATATAGACTAATATAACAAGCCAGCCTTGCCACGTCACAGGCGTCCATCACCAACCAAATGGTTTTGTTTTAAACCAATATCCTTTTGGATTGTCGCGGAGGTAGGAGAGATATTTTTGGAACATAGTTTTAAATTAGTATATTTTCCTATAAATGTCTATCAATTAGTATGAAATTTAATAACTGTCTACATATCGTAAAGTAATCCCAAAAGTCTTCATAAGTTAAAAATGGACTCCAGTCTGCTCACCATTCAGGCTCAGCGTGAACCAAGGTAGTTCTTTTATCGTAGGCTTCTTTGATGTATTCAAGCAAATTTTCTCATAATGATTTTTCTTCTCTAAAGATATTATTTAATAATTGAAAGTCTAACTTTGGGTTAAAGTTATGATATTTTTTCTGTAGTAAATGAAGACATCATTCTAAGCAGAAAAATATGTTTACGATTCCTTCTTCTGCGTAAATTTCACTGTTATTCCAGTGTAATCTTGCTTTTACGAAATAATTGCATGTGCGTAAAAGCAGGTGATTACTTGTTTTAAAATTATCATAAATTAAATTAAAATACTTCAGATTTTCAGAATAATTTTTATATTTAAAGGCTCGATAATCACTCCTATTGATAGGTTTGTAGTATCAAATACGTCGATTAATTTCGAAATATTCTTTGATAAATAGGTTTTGTAGTTTTGACGGAATGTAATCAATTAAGTCCGAATCTATTTTTATACTATCGTAATTATCAAATGAAAAATTGAACCAATGTTCCTGTGGTGCACACATTATTGCCACAATAAATCTTAATTCATTCTTACTTAACCAATTAATAATAGAGTAGTGGAGAAAGTGATCTTTTTTAACTCTATCTTTGGTTATTAATATGGGTTGCTGATTTTGTATAAAGAATTTTGAAAAATTTCTTTTAATTTCAATGTTAGGATAAAATCAACCAGATGAAAGTGCACGTACTGTATACTGGTAAGCTGCTCTCTTTCAAGAAATATTATCAATAATTTTCCCAAATATCTTATGTGCTCTTAATCTTATTTTTTGCTCTATCGAGTCCTTATTAATCATTTTAAGTAAAAAATCGCATATAATATTATTATTCCAAAAATATTCTTCTATCTCTGAAGGTGGATGTGGTACATCTAATAAATTAAGGATTTCTCAGAAAATATTTTTGCACTCATTTCTTGACAGCTTTTTCTTATCACTGAGTTTCTTAACATTATTAAGGAAATCGATTATAAAATTTTGTTTGTCTTGCATGAATAAATTGGGTTATATTCTACATTCCTTGCATCCACACCACCTCGCAAGAGGAGTCTTGGGACATTTACATTTTTTCGCAGTGCAGATATATCTTCAAAATAGTACTATGGCATGATGCATAGTGCGTTTCTGATCTTCGCTCAGGAGCTTATCCAGTTTTTTATCCGTCTCTTCTGGCGTTTTGGTTTTCACGATTCACATACGGTTCATCACGCGATGGATATGTGTATCGACCCCGATAAAGGGCATATCGTAGAGATGAGAGAGGACGACTTTTGCCGTCTTTACTCCGACTCCTGGGAGTGTGCGGATAGTTTCGAGCGTGTGTGGGATTTTTCCTCCATGCTCGTGGACGAGCTTTTCTGCTGTTTGAAAAAGGTGCTTCGTTTTGACCCGATAATAGTTTACGCCTCGGAGTATCACTTCGACTTTTTCTGGTTCGAGCTTCAGGAGGTCAGCTGGAGTTTTTACGATTTTAAAAAGTTTCTTCGTTGCTTTATTAACGCCTTTATCCGTCATCTGCGCTGAGAGCATGACGGCCGCGAGGAGCTGAAAAGGCGTCTCGAAATCGAGCTCAATCGTTTTTGTCGGGTAGAGTCGAAAAATTTCATTCAAGATTTCATCACGTTCTGCTTTTGAGCGGAGTTTCATATGATTATTATATTTAAAATACCAGAAAGACACGGAGTTACTTTGTACTTTTTATCGAAAAAGTACAAAAACGATTTAGGGGAGCCAAAACTCGCTATAGACCAAGTTCAGCAATTACCTGTTTTCATCCCGCTCAGACAGTTGCTCCCCTAAAAACCTATTTCTAAATTCTTGAATTTTTAAATTTAATAATTTCACCACATCTTCACGGAAAAAGATTGCAAAATCATACATGATTGTAGTATGATACCATCATGAAGAAAAAATGGTCACATCACCATACACATGGTGAAAGGCTTCAAAAGTATGCTTTCGTGGGCGTATTTTTTTTCGTAGTGCTCCATCTTTTCACGTTCTTCTGGCATCAATTCCTCGTTTACCGTTACGAGGTCCTTTACGATGAGGCGACACGAGAGGGGACGCTCGTCGAGATGACGGCAGATTTTCAAAACGCACACAAGTCAGCGAATGAGCGGAGTTTCTTCACGCGCCCTGATATTATTATTCGGGAAGCTCATGTGCTCCAGGTCGGCATCCGCTCCCTCATCAATCAATACCGAAATGATCTCTATAGAATGCATGATACCATCGCTCAGAATATTCAATCGCTCCGAACAATAGCAGAAGCGGGGGAAGAGATGGTCTTCCCGGAGAAACAAGAAATCATAGAACGTGCGAATTTCCTCGAGACACAGCTCGCGACTGATCGTGAAGTCAGAAGTGAGCCTCTCGATGACCTCGTAAAACTCTCGGGAGAATATGTGGATAAAGCGCTTCAGGATTTCGAACGTACCAAAAAAGACCTCATACTCCAGGATATACAAGGAATCAAACATGAGATTACTTTCTTGGATTCTCTCTACCGCGTGAATCGTGACACGACCCTCAAGTTTGATGCAAAGGTTTTTAATAAGCTCTACAAGGAATCATTCTCCGATGAATCACTGAGGACAGAAAAATCAGAGACGCTTGAGTCATCATTTAAAACACTTTCTAATCTTCTCGATCCCTATCGTATAGAGTCACGAGAAATCAGAAAAGTAGCTCGAGAAAAACGAGCAGATATTGTCGCAAAAGAAGCTGAAAAATGGAAGGAAACAACTCCACCAGAGCCTCCATTTTCTGATATCTATGATCAGATATACGTGTCTCTGCGAGATCAGATGATGTATGTCTATGAAGACGGTGACCTCATCCTCTCAACTGCTATCACGAGTGGACGACGCGATTTTGAGACCGTTCGTGGAACATTTAAGGTCTATACCAAGCAGCGCAATAAACTCATGAAATCACCATTCCCAGATGAAGAGTATGAACTATGGGTGGACTACTGGCTCGGTTTCTATGGTGCGTATGGTATCCATGATGCGTGTAACTCGACTGATTGCTGGCGTACGAGATTCGGAGGAGCGAGCTATGTCTATAATGGAAGTCATGGATGTATCAATACGCCATACAATGCTGTACGATTTATCTACAACTGGGCAAAAATAGGGACAACAGTTCACGTGAGATAATATCTTGAACCTATGATGCATATGAATAAAACCCCTTGCCATTGGTAAGGGGTTTTATTCGAAGTTCAATGATTTCCTTATCTCAATACAGGCAGTCCTCCTGTGACTTCTCTCCAAGTATTGGTGAAGTCCCAAGTATTACCAGCTCGAGTGTAAACTGGATGTTGAACATTGTAAAAATCGCTTTCTGAAGCAGCAAATGTACAGGTTGGTTTATCAGGTGATGCTATACTGGTACAGTCATGATTTGAGTTAGTGTAATAATTGTTTTCGACCACATCAGCTGGTTTTTTATATGTATAACCTATAAATCCACCAAAATAATCCGGATAGGCTCCTGAGAGACCAACTGTATCCACATATCACATTGATGAAAAGTTATCAATTAGTATATATGGAACAGTTGTTTGAAGGGTATAATCTAATATATACCCTACAAATCCGCCATAATATCCATCATTTACATGATTCACAGTTGTATTTCCGATAACATAATTTCTTTTGTGTATGGCTCAACCAGAAAAACCCGAGAATCATCCTATGTACCATGCAAGAGCATCATGGTTGAGATATATATTAGAGAGAATATAATTATCCGTATAGGTTCCCCCAACACCAAACCCAGAAAAACCACCTATGTAATATCCAAAAGGTCATTTACTATTATTTCCTCCAAGATCAGATTCAACAAAATTTTTAGACACAGTTGCGTAGTCTATTCTACCTGCAAATCCTCCAATAGTTCCAGATACATTTCCTTGTATATCATATTTTGTGATGTTATTAGTAAATTCTGCATTACTTGTTTGCCCAGCAAATCAACCAATAACGCTAACAGTCATATTACCACTATCTACAATGATTTTGTTATTTCCTGGTAGGGCACGATTGTTATTTGCTCTAATATAGATTGAATTTCACAGTACTCATCACACAGCTTGAGAATTACCTTTAATACGAAGATTTCCTTTTATAGTGTTGTTATGTATTTCTAAATACTTGTCGGGTCATCCATACCCTTGGCCAACTAAACCACCCACATAAGAAGCCTTTACTGTCATATTTACTGCCGATTCACTATCACGTATCTCGAGATATTGTGGAGCACCACCGACCATGCCGCCAACAGCATGTATATAATCCGAATCATTAGTAGAGAGGGTTCACTGAACTTTGCTATAAAAAATTCTTGTATCTCCATACAGCAATCCAATTAGTCCACCAGAGTTAGATCAAACACCTGTCATATTTATACCATTTACTTCTACACCACTTAAAATTGCACATCCTGAGTATCCTGCGATAGAACCTGCCCATGTATCAGGATTTTGAATTGTTACAGAATTAATTTTTAAATTACTAATAAAAACTCATGGATATGATGCTCCACCAATTGCCCCAAAAAGACCAATTCTACTTTCAGAATTCTTGATAGTTAAATTTCTAATTTCAAATCCATTACCATCAAGTGAGCCAAAAAAGCCGAAGTGATGTTTATGAGCTATTGGTTGAAATCATTTACCACCAAACCAAGTTGATGAGGCCGCAAGATCAATATTTTTACCTAGACGGAAGTGTTTTCAAGGGGTATTATCCATTTCTTGAAGTTGTTCGGGGGTGCAAATACGATATGGATGGTTGAGCGTACCTTGACCGGTAGGGAAACACTCTGCATTAAATGTTCCGTTGCCCTGCCACGCATTACATTTTTTAGGATCTACCATATCTTGAGTGTCACAGAGGGGAGTATTATTCGGAATAAAAGAAGTCAGTGAGATTTTTGGATATTGAAAGGTAGTTGTACTCATACAGGAGAGCCGATCCAATTGTGCAATCGTATCCCCAGTGTAAGTATAGCTTGCCTGTTTGGTCGCAGTCGTTCATTTAGAAGAACAGTTATTACCAATCTTTACAGAATAAACTCTTGTTTCATTTTTATTAAGTGAATTCCGTTCGTACATATCCACTTTTTCCATTTCGCGAGTAGTTGATAAGCTTTGTACAGGAGAACCACTACAGTTTAGGTTACTGTAGAGATTCAGCGGTGTTCCAGACGGTATATTCCCTACTGCAGCATAGACTATAAATTGAGGAGTGTTATCAATACCACTACAAGTACTTGGCTCACCACTACAAGGAGACCCGACAACTATTTTTGGTGCACCATAGACATAATTAATGGTTTTCTGCGTCGCTGCGAGATTGTTTTTTGGTGTACCTCGAGTTTTATCTTGCGCTCCTCATGCAGGGAAATCGACAGTGATGGTAGTGGGGCTGTTACTGTTGTTTATTTCTAAGTCCAGAGTACAAACAGTGCGCAAGGCATTATCATTATCAGTAGCATTTGTACAGCGAAGGTTATTTGTACTCACATCTCAGTTAATCACAAAATCATCCGTAGATATGCTCGATACGTTGATTAGTTTATTGAATTGTGCTTCTACTGGTATGGTGGTTGCGCTGGTGTTGCTCTGGGCTACAAGATCCACGGTGAGATCACGAGAATCTACGAAGGCCATGATATATTTTAGGATCCCTCTTGAGACACCAGAAATACGTGTGATATCTTTTTCTGGGCTCTCCGAGTTGATATTGTATTTTGCACCAGTAAGTGTGATCGTACCTTCACCAGTAGCTAAAATAGTGGATACATGGAGATGGAGTTTTATATCGACTGTACTAGATTGCCCGGCATTGACCACTACAGAATAACCATTTCCAACTGCCCGGCATGAAATGAGATATGTTTTTTTATTTGTCTCTGTAGGTTGAGTGCTGGCAAGATTTTGAGAGCATGCGTACATACCATCTCTATTTGCTGAGAGCTCTGCTTTGGCGATATGAACATCGGGAGCGTTATTTGTAGCAGACAGAGTCATCTCATAGTTCAATTCTTTTATGTACGACTCTCATTGCCCTTTAATGGTCACGGCATACACTGACTCATTGAGATGCATATCTTCATTCTCGTCTTGTTCTATAAGTGTGCGAGAGGTAGTACCAACATCAGCGGTAATGACACCAGAAATAATACGTGGTCCAGCTATGACAGAATTTTGACATGCTTCATATCCACTCGTGAAATCCAGCTTATTTCGACGTAGATTAATTTTTCTCTGGCATGCAGCAATTTCAAATTGATTTTTACCCATATTATTTATTTGTCCATTTACTTCACAAGCGTTTAGAGCAATATAGTTACTAAGAGCAGATATTTCAGTTATATAACGATCGTACTCTTCTTTGTTATTCTGGAGCAAGGTGGAACTACAATTATCCTCAGAGAGGATTGCTGACCTGAGTCAGAGAAATGAGAGAGATATTTTATCCATGAAGAATAATGTACTTCAGAGGGCAACAACAGCAAGCAAGATAGCGATTTTTTTCATAAAAAAAGAAGGATGAGAAAAGTAGATTACCAAATAGTAGGACGATCTCCTCGTTGGTAACATCCATAAAATTTTATACCATTTGTAGGTATATCCCATGAACGAACGGGAGGAGTCTGATTATGAGCAGAAGCTCTGAATATAAAGAAGTTTGTTAATTGGATGCTTTCGTTGACAGAGACACCAGTATTAGCAGATATCCATCCAGGATTTTCAAAGCTTATAATATCTGTTGGCCTATCATTCGGAGCAGGTTCGGATCATCCATAGGTGATTACCTCATCTAAGTATTGTAATGGAGTTTTAAGATAGCTTTTCAACTCACTCAAAGTAATATTTTTTGTACTGTATCAAAACCAGCAGTCAGTGAGCCCATTAGAGACATTTTGCGAATATTGTCCAGTTATTAATGTAGGAGTAGGAGTTGTTGTATCTGTTGTGGTAGTACCTCCAGTTTCCCCCGTTGTTGTACTATTCCCACCTATACTAGCAGTAGCTCCTGTAGTTGATTCTGATGTGGTACCATTAGTATCTGCTGTATTCGTGGCAGTTGTTGCAGTAAAACTAGTAGTATTATTTGATCCTATTGTTTCAGTAGTTGTGGTAGTATTTGTACCTGTTGTTCATGTAGTTTCAGTAGTAGCTGTAGCGGTTTCACTCGTTCTATGAGTAACAGTAATTGTTGCTGATTTTTCACGGCCTGCTTGATCTCTGACTGTGAGAGTCATGGTACCAGTTTGTGTGAATGATATCCCACTTACTGTTTTTGATCCTTCTCCGGCATTCATTCTAAGGGCACCAGTTGGGAAGGTAGCATCATCATCGCCATCAATAATGATAAAAAATGACTCCGTGTATCCCTGATCCTCAATGCCATTGATAGTGGCCTTAACTCGTATATTAAAGTCTGTACCCACAGTCACATTGTCTGGGATGGTGAGCTCAAAGCTTTTTGTATTTTGTTCAAGACAAGCACCATTGCTACATCCATTTGGGCAAGTAGTATTGAGAGTATAGGCTGCACCATTTTCATATATACCAGCTATACATTTATGTTGTTTGAGAGTATTAGTTGTCGTACATGTGTCGGGCAGAGGAGATTGATTATTATACATAAATTGGACTTCTCCTACGACATATATGTCATTGTTTGCATCAGTAGTCGAACAGAGTTTTCATCGAATACCTTCATACCAGGAAACATAGAGTGAAGTGAGGCGTATATCATTTGTGAGAGTATTGATTGATTGCGCGAGTTTATTGATTTCATCTTTTTTGGTCTGGGATACATTTCCTAAATCAAGAATATGTGAATTAATTCAGTTTTTAAATTCATCAGGTCTACCGAGAGAGAGACTGAGGATATTTTCTCATAAAACATTGAGACCATTTGTCCCACTTCCATTGAATCAAAGTATAGTTAACTCATTGATGAGTTTTGTTTTATCAGCATCTCGAAAACCTCGTATGCTGGGTAAGCGATCGAGTGAGTCCCTGTAGACTTCCTCAAGAAGTGAGAGCTGACTACTGCTAAATTCAACTGGTATGGCCCGTGATTGGAGTCATTCCATGATCTTCACAGCCCGAGCGAGTTTTTCCGAGGCAGATTCAGTTGTTGTTTGACTTTTCCACCACACAAATCCCCCAAGTCCTACAATGACGAGGAAGAAGACAAGAACCTTTTTGTTCATAAGAACATGATGATAAGATAGAAAGCTACTCTCTGGAGAGTAGTATAAGTACCATGTCAATTTATGCAAATTTTCCTATAAAACAAAGGTTTACGAGAATACAAAAAGTATTCATTACTCTCCTGTGTTTGCTATTTTTTGATAGACATCATGTATATCTATTTCAGTTTCTTCTAGTGCAGC
>CAZRUI010000009.1:22029-25263 GCA_964603225.1 uncultured Candidatus Peribacteria bacterium
TTATTCTTTTTCTTGAACATATGCCAAATTCTATGAATAATTTAGCATATTATATTGTATATGTCAATAAAACTACATACCTCCGATCAAGAGCTCTTGCTCGATGACTTTCGAGAGGTTAATGGTGCCATTATGCTGATTTATGTAGTCTATATCATCTGTATCATCATCTTTTTTCTTGATATGAAATTCACGGGAAAGACTATGGAGCTCTACGGTCTTTTCTTCGATACCCTCACTCGGAATGGAGAGTTGCGTTTGAAGGGAGCTAAAGATACACCGTATTCAATACTCTTCTCGCACAAGTTTGATATGCATATCGAGAGGCTGTGTGCAGATGACGTCCTCAAATGTATCAACTGGTATATCCTGATTGAACTGAAACTCTTCCATAGTCCCAACAGGGGAATGAAGGAGTGTGGAGATGTCGATAGTGAAGAGGGACATATTATTTGAAGAAATTGAAATAATTATGTTTTGTATATTTTTGGAATTTACGAATTTCATCTTCCGGAGAAAGAGTTATTCAGATAGGACTTTTTCAACGATAAAAATCAATAATGTGTCTCAAGGGTGCACTAACTTTATACGCAAAAGCTCTTTGTAAAAAATATTTATCTTTGCCTACAGGGTAGATTCCTAAAATTTCTTCTAAAATTTCTTGTTCTAACATTACTCAAGCAAAATCAATCGCGGGGTCGTCCCAGGCCCTATCTCAAAAATCGATTATACCTGGTTTATCTTTTCATACTAGAATATGTTTCTTATGTAAATCCCCATGAATAAGTCTGCATTCAAATTTGAATCAAATAATGTTTTTATATTTTTCTATAAATGTATAAATCTTTTTTAAATCAGAACCAGAAAAAGTAGATTTAAGAATTTTGATATTTTCCTGAAAACATTCTATATTCTTTTGATGTCGATTTTTACTCCACTCTACTCAATATTCTCTCGCCTCGATACTGGTTATTGTTATCTTGTGTAGCGAATATAAGAAATGACCAATACAATAACCAATATTTCTTTTATTTATAGTACTTTTCTCTGTTTTTAGAATTTCTAGTAAATTTTTACCTCACAATGATTTGTATCATCAGAATAATGGATCCTTTGATGTGTAAATATAATCGGGAAGAGCGACTCAGTTTATTTTATCTTGGATAAATTGTAGAAAATTTATTTCTTGAAGAAAAATCTTTCTGTATTCATCAGTTTTTGGAAAACGAAATATTATATCATTATTTATGAGAAGAACATAATGATCCCAGCCATCGGTTATAAAATGGGATGACTTTATAGATATTTCTGAGAATTTTATACGAACAAGATCAAGTAATTCCGATTCTTTCATTTTTTAGAAAAAATACTTAATTTTGTCACTCGCAGGATGATTGCGTAATTTTTGAAGCGTCTTGGCTTCGATCTGTCGGACACGTTCACGAGTGACGCCAAATTCTTTTCCGACTTCTTCGAGTGTGTGGACTTCACCACCATCGAGGCCGAAACGCATGATGACGATTTTTCTCTCACGTGGTGTGAGGAAATCGAGCATATCGTAGAGATTGGTTTTTACCATATGCATATTGGCTGCATCATCGGGTTTCTCATATTTGTCATCTTGGATGAAGTCACCGAGAGTCGTATCTTCTTCTTTGCCGACGGGAGTATCGATAGAGAGGATATCTTGTGAGATACGCATGATTTGTCGTACTTTTCGGACATCCATCTCGAGTTCAGTTGCAAGTTCTTCGATGAGTGGTTCACGATTGAGTTCCTGGGTCATCATTCGGTAGGTATAGTTAAATCGATTGATGGTTTCTGTCATATGAACTGGGACACGAATCGTTCGAGATTGATCTGCGATAGCACGAGTCACGCCCTGACGAATCCACCATGTCGCATAGGTCGAGAATTTAAATCCTTTTTCTGGATCAAATTTATCTACCGCACGGAAGAGACCGACATTTCCTTCTTGTATCAAATCGAGGAGACCGAGACCGCGACCCATATATTTTTTTGCAATAGAGACGACGAGACGGAGATTTGATTCGGCGAGTTTTTTTCGAGCTGACTGATCACCTTTTTTGATGAGACGACCGAGACGGACTTCTTCATCGCCATCGATGAGCGGATAGCGTCCGATTTCGTTCAGGTACATGCGAATCGAATCGTCTGAGATTTCAGAGAGGTCGATGAGTTCTTGTTTGTCTTCCTTGGTACTTTCAAAGAGATTTTCCTTATCGAGATTATCGACGAGTTCTATCTCCATCTGCATGAGCACGTTGTAGATTCGATCGAGGAGCTCGATGTCTTCTTCTGCTTTTGGGAGGACAGCCATGAGCTCATCCTGACTTATTCTTCCTTCTACCTTACCTTTTTTGAGGACATCTTTCACTGGATCTGGGAGATCTTTTGTGAGTTCTTCTGGCAGAGTGGCATCGATAAAAGTATTGAATCCTTTACCAACACGACGACCATCTTTATCGCGATCGACATTGAGACGACCGCCCTGAGATTTTGGTCCTTTTTCACGGAAGAATACTTCATCTTCTTCTATTTCTTCAAAGACTTCTTTATCTTCTTCGTCGAGACTTTCGTCACTTTCATCGTCGTAAGAGGGGGCATTTTTCTTTGGAACATCCTGCCAATTATCGTCATCTCCATCTTCTTCGTTGAAGAGGGGAGTACGAGGTGTTTTTTTGGGCTCATCGACTATAAGGGTATCAAGCTGTATTTCTTCAACGACATTTTTTTGTCATGAATTTTTTTTATTTTTTTTAACAGAAGACATACTGTAATTTATATGAGATGATGTTGTCTGGCTACTGTGAGTAATTCTTGTAACTGGGCCAGGTCATGAGAATATTCTTTTTGAAGCTTACGAAACGTAGATTGATTTACACCTCGAATGAGCTCTCTTAATTCTCGGAAGAGTTTGTCTATGGTTTTACCATGTGCAATTTCTTCGAATCGGAGCTCATGTGCTTTTATTGTCTCTATATCAAGTGTTCCAGCCATCAGATTTCGTAACTGAGACATACTCGGGTCTGCTAATACTTTATCTTGGAACAGGCATTCTTGGAGAAAAATCTCACGGCCCTCTCAAAGACCAATAATATAGGTTATGAGATACTCTTGTCCAGATGGCAGTGTAGCAGTAGATATGTCAACAGATGGTCTCTTCTGACCACGAACTGCTCTATTGTATTCAGAGTAGAGAGTTTGCAAGCT